>JAGUYQ010000099.1 GCA_020061285.1 Betaproteobacteria bacterium | reverse complement strand
GAGGCGGGCGCGGCTGTCCAGGTAGCTCTGGGCCACGGCCCGCGCCAGGTTGCGGATGCGGCCGATGTAGGCGGCGCGCTCGGTGACGGAAATGGCGCCCCGGGCGTCCAGCAGGTTGAAGGTGTGGGCGGCCTTCAGCACCTGCTCGTAGGCGGGCAGGGCCAGTTGCTGTTCCATCAGGTGCTTGGCCTGCTTCTCGTGGGCGTTGAAGGCGGTGAGCAGGAACTCCACGTCGGAGTGCTCGAAGTTGTAGGTGGACTGCTCCACTTCGTTCTGGTGGTAAACGTCCCGGTAGGTGAGGCCTTCGGTCCACTGGAGGTCGAACACGTTCTCCACCCCTTGCAGGTACATGGCCAGGCGCTCCAGGCCGTAGGTGATCTCGCCGGTGATGGGCTTGCAGTCGATGCCGCCCACCTGCTGGAAGTAGGTAAACTGGGTCACTTCCATGCCGTTGAGCCACACTTCCCACCCCAGGCCCCAGGCGCCCAGGGTGGGGTTTTCCCAGTCGTCCTCGACGAAGCGGATGTCGTTCTTCTTCAGGTCGAAGCCCAGGGCTTCCAGGGAACCGAGGTACAGTTCGAGGATGTTTTCCGGCGCCGGCTTCAGCACCACCTGGAACTGGTAGTAGTGCTGCAGGCGGTTGGGGTTCTCGCCGTAGCGGCCGTCCTTGGGGCGGCGCGAGGGCTGGACGTAGGCGGCCTTCCAGGGCTCGGGGCCGATGGCCCGCAAAAAGGTGGCGGTGTGGCTGGTGCCGGCGCCCACTTCCATGTCGTAGGGCTGGAGCAGGGCGCAGCCCTGCTTGTCCCAATAGGCTTGCAGGGTGAGGATGATCTGTTGGAAAGTCAGCATGGGGCCTTGGCGAGAACGGAAAAGGGTTGATTTTACTTTGTTTCGCCCGGCGGAAAAACCCCGCCCCGACGGGGAATCCGTCAGGACGCGGGGGAAGGCGACCAGTCCAGGTCGCAGAGCGGCGCTTGGCTGGGGCGGCCGATGTAGTAGCCTTGGGCGAAGTCGATGCCGGCGGCCACCACCTGCTCCAGCACCTCGGGGTTCTCGACGAACTCCGCCACGGTGCGGATGCCCAACTCCTGGGCGAGGGACGCAATGCTGTGGACAAAGGCCCGGTCCTTGCCGTCGCTGAGCATGTTGACGATGAAGTCCCCCTCGATTTTCAGGAAGTCGATGGGGAAGCGCTTCAGGTAATGGAAGGAGGAGAAGCCGGAACCGAAATCGTCGATGGCGAGCTGATAGCCTTCCAGCTTCAGTTCGTTGACGAATTTCTCCAGCAGGGAGATGTTCTTCACCGTGTCCCGTTCGGTGATCTCGAACACGATCCGCTCCGGCTCGATGCCGCTGGCGGTGACGATGCGCCGCACTTCGGGAATGAATTCGGACAGCACCAGGGCACGGGGGGAAAGGTTGATGAAAACGAGGCCGGGGAAACCCTGGGCGTGGATTTCCTGTAACGCCTTTTCCATCACCAGATAATCCAGCTTGTGGATCACCCCCATCTTCTCGGCGATCTCGACGAACTCCGCCGCCCCCATGATTTCCTCGCCGTCCAACTGGATGCGGGACAGCACTTCCACCGCCTCGATGCGCCGCCCCTTGGCGCTCATGATGGGCTGAAAATAGGGCACGACCTTCTTTTGCTCGACGGCGTTGAGAATAATGATGCTCTTCTCGCTGATGGAGCGGAACACCTCCACCACGTCCTCCTCCGTGGGCACCCCCACCCGTCCTTTGCCATCGGCCTTGGCCTTGTACATCATGTTGTCGGCGAAAAGAAACAGGTCCTTGGGTTCCTTGGCATGGTCCGGAAACACCGCCATGCCGATGGAAGCGGAGGCTTTCACCGCCCCGCCGTCAGGGGCGAGCAGGGCAAGGTGGTGGGATTCCTCCAGGATGCGCCCGGCGACGCTATCCGCCTCGTCCAGGTCCGCTTCCGGCAGGATGACCACGAACTCGTCGCCGCCGTAGCGGGCCAGCACGTCGCCGGTGCGCAGGACGCGCTTCACCGCATCGGCGAAGGCCTCGAGGAATTTGTCGCCGAAAGCGTGGCCGTAGGAGTCGTTGACCAGCTTGAAGTTGTCCAGGTCGATCACCAGTAGGGAGAACTTGTAATCGTGACGGTCGGCGCGGCCGATCTCGTAACCCAGCAGCTCCCAGAACACCCGCTGGTTGTAGAGGTCCGTGAGGGGGTCGCGGGTGGCGTAGTATTCCAGGTCACGGGTGTACTTGTAGATGGCCTTCACCGAGCCCACCACGTTGAGCAGGGTGGAGAGCACGCTGTCCATCACCAGGAGGCGGGTTTCGTCCTTGACGATGTCCGCCTGGACGCCGATGCCGACAATGCCGCCGATCTTGGGGGTTTCCACCAGCAGGGACTTGACCTGCACCTCCACGTCCGATTCCGTCAGGCTGATTAGCGGCCCGCCGGAGTCGGCGACATGGTGGTTGATGAGAATGGACGGCACGGAAGCGAAATTCGGGTGTTCCCGCATGGAACGGCGGATGGTTTTCTCCAGCATGGCCTTGGTGGCGTCGGAGGGCGGCGAGCGCCAGAACACCTCCAGGTCGAACAACTCGTCGTCCACCTTGAAGATGGAGAACAGGGTATAGGCGTCGATCACCTGGTTGATGTCCACCAGCAGGCGGCTGATGTACTCCCGCCAGTCCTTCACCACCTCGGAGGTAATGACGAATTTCTCCAGCAGCTTGATCTCGAATTCCAGCAAGTCCTTGTCCACCGCCACCGACTTGAGCTTCGCCACCAGGTCCTCGACCCGGTGGAAAATGCTGTTCAGTTCGGCGAACCCCAGATCGACCTGCCGCAGTTCCATGTGGCGCAAGTCGGACACCTTGTTGATTTTCTCGACGCTTTCCTCCAGCACCTCAATGGAATCGTCGATGCGCCGGTTGACGAAAACCGTCACCAGGAAGGCCACCACGAAAGGTATGGGGGCGATCAGGACAAGGGAATAGAAAAAGTCGTCCCGTGCCTTCTGGAGGACCGGCGACAGGTCTTGGCGTACGTCGATCACTCCCAGCACGTTGCCCACTTGGGCGTTGACATGGCATTGGAGGCACTTCGCTTCAGCCTTGAGGGGGAAAATGTAGCGCACCCCGGTTTTCGACTCCTCCTGGGCCGAAGCGCCGGAACGGAACACCGCTTCGATGGGTGCGTCCATCGCGCCCTGGGCGATGGGGCCGAAGCGGTCCTCGACGACCTTGCCGCGGTATATCTCCAGGGAAAAGGCGCTGTCGGCCATGGCCCCGCGGTTGGCGCTGATGAAGGATTCCAGTTGGGCGCGGGTCCAGCCCGTGCTCATCAACTGGAACATGGAGTTGAAGGTGGACTGGGCGAGAACGTTGGAATTATGGAGGGCGCTGGTCTTGATGGAGTGGTCGAAAATATTCGACACCAGGAGGTAGGTGCCGCCGAAAAACAGGATCGACACCACGACCGACGCGGTAAGAATGAAAGTCTTGATGGTCTTCACACAAGTCCCCTGGTCTCTACGGCCCTAGCCGAAGGCCCTATATAATATTTTTACCAATACTACGCGAACCCACGCCCGCCCCACAACCGATGGATGCCCTACAAACCTACCAGCTCCACTTCGAGCTCGATGTTCCTGCCACCGTCACCGTCGGACGCTTCGGCACCTTTCTCTTTCCCGCCGGGCGCTACGTCTATACCGGCAGCGCCAAGCGCAACCTGGAAGCGCGCATCCGCCGCCATCTGGCCACGGAAAAAAAGCTCAAGTGGCACATCGATTATCTCCTGGCGGCCCCCGGCGTTCACATGACCGGGGTCAAGCGTTTTTCACAAGAGGAGTGCCCGCGCAACCAAGCGACGGCGGGCAAGGTGATCGTCCCCGGCTTCGGCGCCAGCGACTGCCGCAACGGCTGCGGCAGTCACCTCAAGTTCCTCGGCCCCCGCCGCCAGGCGACGGCCAGGAGCAGGGCCATCAAGGCCAGGGCGGGGGTGTTGCCGAGGCGCACGTAGGGCGTCGCCCCGGCATAGCCCTGGGCGCTGCCCTCCAGCACCGCCAGGGTGAAGGGCGGGACCAGGCGCTCCACATTGCCGCGGGGGCCGACGACAGCCGTCACCCCGGTGTTGGTGGCGCGCAGCATGGTACGCCCCGTCTCCAGGGCGCGCATCTGGGAAATCTGCAAGTGCTGCCAGGGAGCCACGGAATCGCCGAACCAGGCGTCGTTGCTGATGTTCACCAGCAGGGTGGCCTCGGGCAACTGGCGGATCACCTCCTCGCCGAAAACATCCTCGTAACAGATGTCCACCGCCACCGCCAGCCCCGCCACCCGCATGGGACGCTGGGTTTCCGCCCCGCGGGAAAAATCCGACAGGGGGATTTGCAGTACCTGGATCACCCAGCCGAACAGGGGCTTGAAGGGGATGAATTCGCCGAAGGGCACCAGGTGGGACTTACGGTACACCTGGATGGGGGAGGCGCCGAAGCTGAAGGCGCTGTTGAAATACGCCTCCTTGCCGCCGTCGGCGTATTCCGGCAGGCCGACGATCACGTCCCCTCCTCCCGCGCGGCCCCGCTCCGCCATCAGTTCCAGGTAATTGTCCGGCACCTGGTGGCGGAACAGGGGGAGGGCGGTTTCCGGCAAAACCACCAGCCGGCCCTCGCTCGTCAGCATCAGCCGCGCATAGGTGGCCAGGGACTGTTGCAGGCGGTCCTCGCGCCACTTCATGTCCTGGGGGACATTGCCCTGGAGCAGACTCACCGTCACCGGCTCGCCCACGGGCGCGGTCCAGGCTACCTGTTTCAGGCCGTAGCCGGCGCCCCACAGGACGAGGAGAAGGATGAGGGACGAAGAGTGAAGGATGAAGGGGCGGGCCCGGCTAAAAGCAACGGCCAAGAAGGCGGCGCTCAGGGCGGCGACCAGGGAAACGCCGTAGACGCCGAGGACCGGGGCATAACCCGCCAGGGGACTGGCCGGAGCCTGGGAGTAGCCCAGGACCAGCCAGGGAAAACCGGTGAACAG
>JAGUYQ010000073.1 GCA_020061285.1 Betaproteobacteria bacterium | reverse complement strand
TGCTGCCCCCCCTCCTTGTAGCGCCAATGGGCCGCCACCCCCAACTCGGCATGGTGGTGCATGTCGTGGGTGCGGATTTGCACTTCCAGGGCCTTGTCCTCCGGCCCCACCACTGCGGTGTGCAGGGACTGGTAGGCGTTGCCCTTGGGGCGGGAAATATAGTCGTCGAACTCCTTGGGGATCGGCTGCCACAGGTTGTGAACGATGCCCAGGGCGGTATAGCAGTCGGCCACCGTGCCCACCAGGATGCGCACCGCGCGCACGTCGTAGAGTTCGCTGAAGTCGATGCCCTTGCGCTTCATTTTCTTGTAGATGCTGAAAATGTGCTTGGGGCGCCCGGACACCTCGGCCTGGATGCCCACCTTGGCCAATTCGCGGCGCAATTGCTCCTTCACCTGCTCGATGTAGCCTTCCCGGTCCACCCGCCGTTCGTCCAGCAACTTGGCGATCTTTTTGTACAGTTCCGGTTCCAGGTAACGGAAGGCGAGGTCCTCCATTTCCCACTTGACCTGCCATACCCCGAGACGGTTGGCGAGGGGGGCGAACAGGTCCTGAATTTCCCGCGCCACGCGGCGGCGGGTTTCATCGTCGGCCTTGGCCGCGAAGCGCAGGGCCTGGGTGCGCTCGGCGAGCTTGATCAGCACCACCCGGACATCCTCCACCATCGCCAGCAGCATCTTGCGCAGGTTCTCGACATGGGCGTCTGCCTGCTTTCCCCCCTCCCCGGTGGGAAGACGGCTGAACTCCCGTATCTGCCCCATGCGCCAGACGCCGTCCACCAAGGTGCCGACTTCCCGGCCGAAACGCTTCTCCAACTCCGCCTGGCCGTTTTCCAGGCACTCCGGCACGGCGTGCAGCACTGCGGCCGCCAAGGAATCCCCGTCGAGGCGCAGACCCGCCGCAATATCGGCCGTTCCGAGAGCGTGGCGCATCAGCCCATCCCCCTCCGAGGAGAGCCTGCCGGCATAACAGCTTGCCGCGAAACCACAGGCGAGCCGCAGCCGCTCCAGTTCCATTGCGGAACGGCTATCACCCAGGGCTTGCAGCCAGGCCTCCCAATCCGGTTCGTCCTGGGTCGGGTTCAAGCGGGAATCGGCGATATAGACCACGGAATCACTACGTCCATTTGCGAAAGGACATATTATGAGCCAAAAGCGGAAAAGCTGCGGGGCAAGGAACCGGTCGGTTCCTTGCCCCGCATGAGCGCGCGAAGAAGCTACGATTAGTCAACGGAACAATTTTGGCTTTGGCCTTCCCCTTCCACCGCCATGCTTTCCAAATCACGCAGCACTTGGCTGCTAGCCTGCTCCATTTGATTGGCATACTGCAAGGCCTGGTCGAAATCGCCCTCGAAGAACTTTTCCACCGCCGACTTGCCGCTCGTGTGGACGTTCTTGTGGGGAAGCTCGATATCCTTGTATGCGTCCAGGGTCGAGAAACAATCCTTGCCGTCACCCTCGTAATACCACTTGCCGAGACGGCAGGCGGTGTGGCTGGAAAAATCGGCGGCGGTCTTCTGGGACAGGCCCATGAACACCTTGTAGATTTCCATCTTGTAAATCAGGTGATCCACTTTCGCCACCTCGACGAAGGCACGCAGGGCGGTGCCGCGAATAGTGGCGCGGGTCTGTTCGGAAATGTCCAGCAGGCCCTGCATACTGGAGCGCGCGCCCTGTGCATCATGCTCGTAGCGGGCCGAATCCTCGGGAGTGATTTCGATTTTCGCCTTGGCGGTGGCGGTTTCCTGCTGAATCGCCGTCACCAGGGAAGAAATCTCGCTGGTGGCGCTGGTGGTGCGCTCCGCCAGTTTCCTCACCTCGTCGGCCACCACGGCGAACCCCCGCCCCTGCTCGCCGGCGCGGGCCGCTTCGATGGCGGCATTCAAGGCCAGCAGGTTGGTCTGATCTGCAATTTCCTTGATCAGGTTGACGATACCGCCGATCTGGCTGGCGCGCTCGTTAAGGGCCTCCACCGTAGCGGCAACATCCTGGGTCTTTGCCGCCATGCCGTGGACGTTGTTCGAGATTTTCTGCACCGAGGACAAATTGGTATTGGTGGCCTCGGCCGTCTGATCGGCGACGTCCGCCTCCTTTTTCATGGAGGTGGACAAATGGGCCAGGGATTTCTGAGACTCCGCCAGGCTCTGGCTGAACATCAGCACGTTTTGGAATAAGCCGGCATGAAACACATCCTTGGCATGCTCCTCCGCCAAAGCGGCTTGCAAGGCTTGTTTTTCCTCGTCCCATTGCTGCTGCGCAGCCAGGCGATCGGATTCTATTTGCTGAAGCCGGGCCCTGAGGGCGGCGATTTCCTGCTTAAGTTGACTGCATCCGAACATTGTAATTGTCCTGTCGTAGTATTAATGTCCCCTCCCCTAACGGGGAATTCCCGTTGGTATTCTTCCAACATTCCAAGCGCATGTAAACGCTTATCTTGCCGCCGCGGGGGCATTCCAGTACCGGGGCTGCGCCTGCCGCCACCGCTGCACCTCCATCACGCCAGCGGAAGACCAGCGCACGGATACCGCCCCATCCCTATCGGTGCGCAGGAAAAGAGCGCCCTCCTCCCGATAGCGACGTTCCACCTCCGGGCGGGGATGGCCGAAACGGTTGCGGTAACCGGCAGAGGCCATGGCAAGGCGAGGGCGCACCTCCGCCACGAACGCCTGACTGGAAGAAAACCGGCTGCCGTGATGGGGAACCACCAAGGCATCGGCATGCAACAGGCCGGCAAAGCGGGCAACCAGCTTCTCTTCGGTAGACCGGCCGATATCCGCCGCGATGAGGGCGCTGCCATCGCCGGCGTCCACCCGCAGGACGCAGCCGCGCTCGTTGTCGTTGGCGTTTGACGCTATCGTCTCCCTGTCCGGGTGAAGCATGGAAAAGCGCACCCCGTCCCACCGCCAGGACTGCCCCTGGAGACAGGGCAAGGCATTGTCCGCCCGGGCGAGAAGAAAATGCCCCGGCGGCAACGAAGAAGCCAGCCAGCCCACCGGCACGGAATCCAGGACGGCGGCGGCGCCACCGAAATGGTCGATGTCGTCATGGGACACAATCATCCCATCCAGGCGGCGAATGCCCGCCCCGCGCAAATACGGCACGATGACCCGCTCACCGGCGCTGGCGTCTTCCCCATAGCGGGGCCCGGCATCGAACAGCAGCGCATGATTGGCCGTGCGAATCGCCACCGCCAGACCCTGGCCCACATCCAGGACGGTCAGCCACAACTCCCCCGGCTTCGGCCCTTTAGGCACCGCCATAAACAGCGGCAGCATGGCAGGCAGGCCCAGCCAGCGGGCGGGAAGGCCCCGCGGAAGCAGCAGCCACAGCACCCCGGCACAAGCCGCCGCCACCGTCCAGGGAAGCGGCGCGTGCTGCTGCCAGACGGCATCGGGCAAGGAAGCCAGCCACTCCAACGCGGCCATGCACCAAGCCATCAGTTGATGGGCCAGGAGCGCGGGGCCGGCCCAGGGCGACACCGCCCCCATCAAGGCCAGGGGCGTCACCGCCAGGCTCACCACGGGGATGGCGAAGGCGTTCGCCACGGGAGAGACCAGTGACACCTGCTGAAACAGGGCCAGCAACAGCGGCGTCAAACCAATCGTAATCGCCCATTGCACCCTCCCCCATTCCGCCAGCACGGAGGACGTGCCGATACGCCCGACGCTCACCAGCAGGATCAGGCCCACCGCCCCGAAGGACAGCCAGAACCCCGGCGACAGCACCGCCCACGGGTCCGCCAGCAGAACCGCCAGCAAGGCGCCTGCCAGGACACGGGAGGGGGAGGCCAAGCGCCCCCACCACCATGCGGCCGCCACCACGCCCAGCATCCATACCGTGCGCTG
>JAGUYQ010000044.1 GCA_020061285.1 Betaproteobacteria bacterium | reverse complement strand
GTTCACACCGGCGATCACCCGTCCGGCATAACGCGAACAGGCATCCGGCGCATCCAGCGTTACGGGGAGGGCTATGTCGCTGGATACCTTCACATCGCTCGGCGCCAAGGCCTCCAAAGGTGCGCCGGTGATGGCTGCGACTTCACGGGCGATACCCTGCACCGACAAGCAGTCGCTACGGTTGGGGGTGAGCTTGAGGGTAAACAACTGGTCGTCCAAGTCCAGGTAATCGCGGATGGACTGCCCCACGGGGGCGTTGGCTGGCAGCACCAGCAGCCCCTGGGCCTCCTCGGCCAACCCCAATTCCTTGGCGGAGCACAGCATGCCGGAGGACTCCACGCCGCGCAGCTTGGCCTCCTTGATCGCCAGCCCCCCTGGCAGCGCCGCCCCCACCAGGGCGCAAGGCACCTTGAGGCCCGCCGCCACATTGGCCGCACCGCACACGATCTGCAAGGTCTCGCCGCCGGCGTTCACCTGGCAAACGTTGAGACGGTCGGCATCGGGATGCTTGGATATGGACAACACTTCGGCCACCACCACCCGGTCGAAAGCGGGCGCGGCGGGCTCCCTCTCCTCCAGTTCCAGGCCGGCCATGGTCAGGGCATGGCCCAGCTCCTCGCTGGAAAGGGGCGGATTAACGAAGGTTCTCAGCCAATTCTCGGAAAATTTCATGGTCGGTTCACACCACGACGAAAGTTAAGGGGGCGCTCAATTGAACTGCTTCAGGAAGGCGAGATCGCCCTCGAAGAACAGCCGCAAGTCATTCACGCCGTAGCGCAGCATGGTCAGCCGGTCCGGCCCCATGCCGAAGGCGAAGCCCTGGTAGCGCGTCGGGTCGATGTTGACGTGGCGCAGCACGTTGGGATGCACCATGCCGCAGCCCGCCACTTCGAGCCACTTGCCGCGGCTGGCGCCGCTCATGAAGGCGACGTCGATCTCGGCGGAAGGCTCGGTGAAGGGAAAGAAAGACGGACGGAAGCGCACCTGCAAATCGTCGGTCTCGAAAAAGCTGCGCAGGAAGTCGCTCACCACTCCCTTCAGGTCGGCGAAGGACACGTCCTCGCCCACCCACAGCCCTTCCACTTGATGGAACATGGGAGAATGGGTGGCGTCGGAATCCACCCGGTACACTCGCCCCGGCGCGATCACCTTGAGTTCCGGCAACCGCTCCAGATGGGCGTGCTTGGCCACATGGGCCAGCATGGTGCGTACCTGCACCGGGCTGGTATGGGTGCGCAGCAGGTCGCCCCCTTCCACGTAGAAAGTATCGTGCATGGAGCGGGCGGGATGATCTTCCGGCGTATTGAGGGCGGTGAAGTTGTGGAAGTCGTCCTCGATCTCCGGCCCTTCCGCCACCGAGAAACCGATGGAAGCGAACAGGCGCTCGATCCGCTCCAGGGTCAGGGTCACGGGATGCAGGCCGCCCGGCATCCGGCCTCGGCCCGGCAGAGTGACGTCGAGGGACTCCTGGGCCAGTTGTTTCTCCAGTTCCTTCAACTGAATGGCCTCCCGGCGCTCGCGCAGGGCCTCCTCCAGTTGTTCCTTTACCTGGTTGATGCGTGCGCCGGCTTCGCGCCGCTCCTCCGGGGCCATTTTGCCAAGCCCCTTGAGCAGCTCGGTGAGGGCCCCGCTCTTGCCCAGATAACGCGCCTTCACCTGCTCCAGTTCGGCGGCGTTATCCGTTGCCGAGAAGGCGGACCGGGCTTCCTGAAGTATCTGCTCGAGGTTGTCCACGTCTTAGCAAACTCTCTTAATCTGGGGAACAACGGATTTTCCGCTGCTCCGAAAACAAAAAAAGGAGGCTCACGCCTCCTTCCTTTACCGCTTACCGCTTAGGCGGCGAGGCTCGCCTTGGCCTGATCGACGATCTTGGCAAAAGCGGCCTTGTCGAACACGGCCAGGTCGGCCAGAACCTTGCGGTCGATGTCGATGGCGGCTTTTTTCAGGCCGTTCATGAACACGCTGTAGGTCATACCCAGTTCGCGGGCAGCCGCGTTGATACGGGTAATCCACAGGGCACGGAACTGACGCTTGCGCTGGCGGCGGTCACGGTAGGCGTACTGGCCGGCCTTCATCACCGCTTCGTTGGCGATGCGCCATACGTTCTTGCGGCGACCGCGGAAACCCTTGGCCAGGTTCAGGACTTTTTTGTGGCGGGCACGGGCGGTTACACCGCGTTTAACTCGTGGCATAGTCTTCCCTCCTTAGGCGTGGGGCATCATGGCGCGGATGCGGCCCATGTCGGTGGGACCCACGGCGGTGATGCCGCGCAGTTGGCGCTTCCGCTTGGTGGACTTCTTGGTCAGGATATGACGCAGGTGGGAGTGGCCGCGCTTGACGCTGCCGCTACCGCGGACACGGAACCGCTTGGCGGCGCCGCTCTTGGTTTTCATCTTGGGCATGATTGCTCCTAGGTTTTATAAACATGGAACCGGGTGTCCCCGACGGGGAACTTGTCAACCGGGCACCACTTATGTTCAGCCGAGAGCCGAAAATCAAGAACTATCTCCGTCCTTGACCGGCGTCTCCCGGCTAAATTCTCACTTTTTCTTCGGCGACAACACCATCACCATTTGCCGCCCCTCCAGCCGGGGAAACTGCTCCACCGTGCCGTGCTCGGCCAAGTCGGCCTCGACCCGCTTCAACAGGGCCAAGCCCAGCTCCTGGTGGGTCATCTCCCGACCCCGGAAGCGCAGGGTGATTTTGGTTTTGTCACCTTCCTGCAGGAAGCGGATCAGGTTGCGCAGCTTGACCTGGTAATCCCCTTCGTCCGTACCGGGACGGAATTTGATTTCCTTGACCTGGATTTGCTTCTGCTTCAGCTTTGCCTCGTGCCGCTTCTTGCTTTCGCGGTACTTGAACTTGCCATAATCCATCAGGCGGCACACGGGCGGAACAGCTACGGGGGAAATCTCCACCAGATCCACTTCGGCCTCCTCCGCCATTTCCAGCGCCTGAGCCAACGACACGATGCCGATCTGTTCTCCTTCGACCCCCACCAAGCGAACCTCCGACGCGGTAATTTCGTCGTTGAGTCGCAGTTCCTTATCCTGAGCTATAGCAAACCTCCAATCAAGCAATCCCGGCGGACCTGCCGCCTAAAAATCAAACCGTGCGCTTTTCGACCTCGCCCCGGAGCCTTTTAATGAAGGCTTCCAGCGGCATCTGCCCGAGGTCTTCGCCATTACGGCTGCGCACGGCCACCTGTCCCGTTTCCAGCTCCTTGTTGCCCACCACCAGAAGGTAGGGCAGGCGCTGAATACTATGTTCGCGAATTTTATAGGTTATTTTCTCGTTTCTCAAGTCCGACCGTGCGCGAAAACCATTTTGAAGCAATTTTTCCGTCACTTGTTCGGCATAGCCGGCCTGGGCGTCGGTGATATTCAGCACCATGGCCTGCACCGGCGCGAGCCACAGGGGGAACATGCCGGCATAGTGCTCGATCAGGATACCGAGGAATCGCTCCATGGAACCGACGATGGCCCGGTGCAACATCACCGGCGTCTTGCGGCTGTTGTCCTCGGCCACGTACTCCGCCCCCAGGCGGCCCGGCAGGTTGAAATCGAGCTGGATGGTGCCGCACTGCCACAGACGGCCGATGCTGTCCTTGAGGGTGAACTCGATCTTGGGGCCGTAGAAGGCGCCCTCGCCGGGCTGCAAGTCGTAGGCCAGACCGTTCTTGTCCAAGGCGGCGGCCAGGGCGGCTTCGGCCTTGTCCCAGGTCTCGTCGGTGCCGACGCGCTTCTCGGGACGGGTGGAGAGCTTCACCAGCACGTCCGTGAAGCCGAAGTCGTTGTACACCTCGTAGAGCATGACGATGAAGGCCGCCACCTCGGCTTCGATCTGTTCTTCGGTGCAGAAGATGTGGGCGTCGTCCTGGGTAAAACCGCGCACCCGCATCAAGCCGTGGAGGGCGCCGGAGGGCTCGTTGCGGTGGCAGGAGCCGAACTCCGCCAGGCGCATGGGCAAATCCCGGTAGCTGTGCAGCCCGCTGTTGAATATTTGAATATGGCCGGGGCAGTTCATGGGCTTCACCGCGTAGTCGCGGTTTTCCGAGGACGTGGTGAACATGTTCTCCCGGTAGTTCTGCCAGTGGCCGGACTTCTCCCACAGGGTCTTGTCCATCACCGTCGGCGTGCGCACCTCCTGGTAGCCGTGGTCGATGAACTTCTTGCGCATGTACTGCTCCACCTGCTGCCAGATCACCCAGCCCTTGGGGTGCCAGAACACCATGCCCGGCGCTTCGTCCTGGAGATGGAAAAGCTCCAACTGCTTACCCAGGCGGCGGTGGTCGCGCTTCTCGGCTTCCTCCAGGCGGTGGAGATAGGCTTCCAGGTCGTCTTTCTTCGCCCAGGCAGTGCCGTAGACCCGTTGCAACATTTCGTTCTTCGAATCGCCGCGCCAGTAGGCCCCGGCCAGCTTCATCAGCTTGAACGCCTTGAGCTTGCCGGTGGAAGGCACGTGGGGGCCGCGGCACAGGTCGGTGAAATCGCCCTGGGTGTAAAGGGACAGCACCTGGTCGGCAGGGATGGAGGCGATGATCTCGGCCTTGTAGGCCTCGCCGATACTCTTGAAGTAGGCCACCGCCTCGTCCCGGGGCATTTCCTTGCGGTTCACGGGCAGGTCGCGCTTGGCCAGCTCGGCCATCTTCTTTTCGATGGCTTCCAAATCCTCGGGAGTGAAACCGCGCTTGAAGGCGAAGTCGTAATAGAAACCGTCCTCGATCACCGGGCCGATGGTCACCTGGGCGTCGGGGAACAGTTCCTTCACCGCCTGGGCCAAGAGGTGGGCGGTGGAGTGGCGGATGATTTCCAGCCCCTCGGCGTCCTTGTCGGTGACGATGGCCAAGTCGCTGTCGGCTTCGATCCGGTACGAAGTGTCCACCAGCTTGCCGTTCACCTTGCCGGCCAGGGCCGCCTTGGCAAGGCCGGGGCCGATATTGGCGGCCACCTCGTGAACCGTCACCGGCTGGTCGAATTGACGTTCGGAGCCGTCGGGCAAGCGGATAACTGGCATCTCACATTCCGTGGGTCGAAAACAATAAAAGTGCGGGATCGCCGCACTTTTCGGGAAATGTTGGTAGGCGCGATTGGACTCGAACCAACGACCCCCACCATGTCAAGGTGGTGCTCTAACCAGCTGAGCTACGCGCCTGCTCCAAAGAACGCGCATTCTACTTAATCCGCCGGGATGTTTCAACTTATAATGCAGCCCGTGAACCTTTTTTACGCCATCGACATCGCCGCCGTCGGCGTCTGCGCCGTCACCGCCACCCTGGAAGCGGGGCGGCGGGAGATGGACTTGTTCGGCGTATTGGTGGTGGGCCTGGTGGCCGGCATCGGCGGCGGCACGGTACGGGACGTGCTGCTGGGAAGGCTGCCGGTATTCTGGGTTTACGACCCCCTGTACGTGGTCGTGGCCCTGGGGGCCGCCACGTTTACCTTCTTTGCCTCCCGCCGGGTAAATCTGCCGCGGAATTTTTTTCTCCTCCCGGACGCCGTCGGACTCGCCCTCTTCACCGTCATCGGCGTCACCGTCGCCCTCAAGCTCGGCACCTCCTGGATAATCGCCGCATTGATGGGGGTAATCACCGCCGTGTCGGGAGGCATCATCCGGGACATTCTGTGCAACGAAATCCCCCTGGTCTTCCGTAGCGAGCTTTACGCCACCGCCTCCCTTGCCGGCGGCTTGTTGATGATGCTCCTGCTCCACTCCGGCCTGCCGCGAAGGGAGGTCAGCCTGATCGCCATGGCCGCCATCTTCGTCATCCGCGTCGCGGCCATCCGCTGGCGCATCCACTTGCCGCGCTTCCGCAGCCCTACATAATCAACGCCGCCGGGCGCGGGTCACTCCGGGGATATC
>JAGUYQ010000047.1 GCA_020061285.1 Betaproteobacteria bacterium | reverse complement strand
TTTTGGGACCTTTTGGCTGGTTCTTGGCGGGTGTGGCAGTGCCGTTTTAGCTCGTGCGGTTCCAGATACCAACATTACCATCGGCCTGCTTGGCGTAGCAGCACGGGCGTTGCGGTCTTTGTAGGCGATTGGGCTCTTGCCCAGCTTTGGCTTTTCTGGGTGGCTCCGATCATTGGTGGCATCCTTGGCGCCGTGATCTACCGGTTTATCGGTGACGAAAAGAACTGACAGGGGAAGCACCTGAAATCATTTTCTCCCGGATGCCTGGGTGTAAACAGACCAAGCGGCCTGCTCTTAACCAGGATTCGGAACCGTTCCACACGGCCCTATCCCGACTCGTAAGCGGGAAGCGCGTATTGGATGTGGAAACGGTACCGATTACCCGGACGGGAATTCACTTTCTTTGGAACGGCCCCCTTCCTTGTCCCCCTTCCATGGGCACTACTTGCAGGCGGTAGTAGAGGTCGGCGCGGAAGCGGCCGTCCTTGACCATCTTTTCCAACTGGCAGTTGGTCGCCGCCAGGATGCGCACGTTCACGTTCACCGCCCGGTCGCTGCCCAGGGGGAGAATCTCGCCGCTTTCCAGGAAGCGCAGCAGCTTGGCCTGCACCGTCAGGGGCAGTTCGCCGATTTCGTCCAGGAACAGGGTGCCGCCCTCGGCGGAGCGGATCAGGCCTTCCCGGTCCTGGCTGGCGTGGCTGAAGGCGCCGCGCTTGTAGCCGAAGAGCTCCGATTCCACCAGGTTTTCCGGCAGGGCGGCGCAGTTCACCGCCACGAAGGGCTTGTGGGCCACCGGGCTGATGTCGTGGATGTGGCGCGCCAGCACTTCCTTGCCGCTGCCGGACTCGCCCAGGATCAGCACGCTGGCGCGGGTGGCGGCCACCAGTTGGGCGGTGTTGAGGAGCTGCTGGAAGACCGGCGCGGTGCCGATGGGCTGGGAGTGGGGGCGGGCGTTTGGCATGGGCAAAAGTATATTCTCCTCCACCCGGCGGTGCAATCGTAAAACCCTGTTTTGGGTGTGGCATTTTGCACGTCGGCGCTTTTTCCCACATTGGTGAAATTACTAAGCCGCTGATTTGCAATCCGCGCCGGCATGGCATGGGGCTTGCAACCAGGGTTGCGTTTTTCAAATAACGATAACGCTTTTCTGGGGAAGAAATCATGGCTAAGAGGATGAAACTGCGGCCGCTGGCGGCGGCCTGCCTGTTGTTGGCGGGGAACGGGGCATGGGCGGAGGATGCCGCCCGGCTGGACGAGGTGACGGTGACCTCCACCACCATCGACGACCGCTTCGAGTCGAAACGGGACGAACCGTCCAACATCAGCGTCATCAGCGGCAAGAAGGTGGACGACGCCCATATCCAGAACGCCATCCAGGTGCTGCAAGGCATCCCCGGCGTGACGGCGGATTTGAGCAGCGGCGACGAGATCAAGATCAAGCTGCGGGGCATCGAGAACCAGCGTTACATGGGCGAGAAGCCCGGCGTGGCCATCGTCATCGACGGGGTGCCGGTATTCGAGCGCACCGGCAAGGTGAACATCGACCTGGACAACATCGAGTCCATCAAGGTCATCAAGGGCGGTGCATCCTACCTCTTCGGCGAGGACGCCCTGGCCGGGGCGGTGATCATCACCACCAAGCGCGGCGCCAAGTACGCCGGCCTGACCCTGGGCGGCGAGGCGGGGTCCTTCGGCTACCGCAAGCAGATCGGGCGGGTGGGCTTCGCCGGCGAGAAGGGCAGCGGCCATATCCAGGTATCCAGCCGCGAGGCGGACGACTACTACTTCCAGTCCGCCTACAAAACCGATTATATCGACGGCAACTTCAACCTTTATCTCAACGAAACCAGCGACCTCACCTTCGGCTTCGAGAAATCCGACCGGGCCAAGGACAAGCACGGCTCGGTGAAGGGGACCACCCAGGCCGAACTGGACCCCGAGGGCATCCTGGGGCGGGACTACACCCGCAAGTACGACGTCGGCCTGCAGAAGCTGAACCTGACCTATTCCAACAATTACGACCCCCGCAGCAACCTGCTGCTGATGGGCTACGAATACCGGGACCACACCACCTTCTGGTCCGGTCCCCAGGCGCTCTATCCCAACGCCGCCCCTGTCCTGCCCACGGACCCGAACTACTACGACGCCTACACCACCCTCAACGACTGGCACCAGATCCAGCGTGGCGCGAAGAGCGAATGGCGCTCCTCCACCGGCAGCGTGGGCTGGCTGGCGGGCCTGGACGTGCGCCGCAACGAGTATCAGCAGCTCAACAAGGCAGGGGTGAATTATTGCCAGCGAGCAGCGAAGCCAGGCCCCGGATGCGCCGCCACGGTGACGGCGGGAACGGTGGTGACCGACGATACCACCGACGAAAGCGTCAACGCCCTTTACGGCGAGTTGAAGTTCCGCCCCGCCCAGGACTGGACCCTGACCTTCAATGGTCGCTACGACAACCTGAGCTTGGATTACTTCGGTCGTCCTGGTTCCGATAATAATTACACTACTATTAACCGTTCCAAGTCCTTTGACACTAACTCCTGGCGGGCGGGGGCCAACTACGCCGTCAGCCCGGTGATGGATTTCTACGGCAACCTGTCTACCGGTTTCCGCACGCCGACGGTGGACCAACTCTACCGTGGCACGATTTCGCCCTCCGGTGGCAAGACAGTGAGTAATGAGAACCTGAAGCCGGAGCGGGCCCTCAACATGGAACTGGGTCTGCGCACCAAGACGGAGTGGTTCGGCCTCGGCATGGACGTGGACGCGGCGATCTACCAGATCGACCGCAAGGACTACATCATGGCGGTCAACGGTCAGTATGCCAGCTCCTCCACCACCATTCAGGAGAGGTACGACAACATCGGCGGCGTGCGCAACCGGGGCTTCGAACTGGCCCTGAAGAGCGACAAGAAGCGGGAGTTTTCCTTCGACCTGGCCTACAGCTACATCGACGCCCGCTTCACCCAATACAACAACTTTTATCTTGCATTGGGCAACATCTATGTTAACCCGACTTTTGTCCATTACAACAACACCGGCAATGCCGT
>JAGUYQ010000071.1 GCA_020061285.1 Betaproteobacteria bacterium | reverse complement strand
CGAGCCGCCGGTGGAAAAACCGGCCGAGAAACCCGCCGCCAAGCCCCAGGCGGACGAATCGGAAGCCGTCATCGCCGCCGTCCACAGTTGGGCCCAGGCCTGGTCGAGCCAGAACGTGGCCGCCTACCTCGGCCACTACGCCCGCGACTTCCGCCCCCCCAAGGGCGACAGCCGCGCCTCCTGGGAAAAAACCCGCCGCGACCGCGTCTCCGCGCCGAAGACCATCAAGGTCACCATCACCTCCCCCAAGGTGCGCCTGGACAAGGACGGCGCCCACGCCAGCGTCACCTTCCGCCAGGGCTACGAATCGGGCCGCCTGGTCAATACCACCACCAAGACACTGGAAATGGTGAAGGCGGGCAAGCGCTGGATGATCGAGGAAGAGCGCATCGGCCGCTAGGCGAGCTTGATTTCACTTGATTTCCGAGTGAAAAATCCGTACCTTATGTGCCCAAGATGCGTCGCTTTCAATCGTTAATGAAGGGCAAGGCCAAGCTCGCCGTCTGCGCCCTGCTACTGCTGCTGCAACCCGCCGTCACGCCTCCACCGGCCGGCGCCATGGGCAGTCGCCCCTCTGCCCCCCACGGCCGGGCGATTCCCGCCTTCGATACCCGCGACCCCGAAGCCCTGGTGGTCAAAGCCCTCGACGAAATCCGCCAGGACCGCCTGGACGCCGCCCTGGACGTCATCGACTACCTGCTGGAGATCAAGCCCAATTTCCGCCTCGCCCAACTGATCAAGGGCGACCTGCTGCTGTCCAAGGTCCGCCCCCTGACCTCCTTCGGCGGCAGCGAATCCTCCCAGGCCGACGATTTCCGCCAGGAAGCCCTGGCCCGCCTCAAGCGCTACCAGGAAAAACCCCAGGCCAACCAAGTGCCCGCCTACCTGCTGCAAATGCTGCCGGAGCAGAACTACGCCGTGGTGGTGGACGCCAGCCGCGCCCGCCTCTACCTGTACCAGAACGTCAACGGCATGCCCCGCTACGTGGCCGACTACTACATCACCCTCGGCAAGAACGGCGTCGGCAAGAACAAGGAAGGGGACAAGCTGAGCCCCATGGGGGTGTACTTCGTCACCAGCAGCCTGCCGAAGGAAAAGCTCACCGATTTCTACGGCCCCATCGCCTTCCCCATCAGCTATCCCAACGAATGGGACAAACGCCTGGGCCGGGACGGCCACGGCATCTGGCTCCACGGCACGCCCACCGACACCTACAGCCGCCCCCCCCGCGCCTCCGACGGCTGCGTGGTGCTCACCAACCCGGACATCCTCTCCATCAGCAAGTCCATCCAGACGGGCCTGACGCCGGTGGTGATCAGCGACAGCGTGGAATGGGTGGACACCGCCACCCTGCACAAGGAGCGGAACGAACTCTATACCCAGGTGGAGAACTGGCGTAAGGCGTGGGAAAGCCGCGATACCGACAAGTACCTGCGCTACTACGGCAGCGACTTCTCCGACGACGACGGCCAGAGCCTCGCCGCCTGGGGCCAGCAGAAGCGCCAGGTGAACGCCGGCAAGACCTGGATCGAGGTCAAGCTCAACCGCGTCAGCCTGTTCCGCTACCCTGGCAAGGAGCCCATGGCCGTGGTAACCTTCGACCAGGATTACCGCAGCAACAACCTCAACAACGTCATGCGCAAGCGCCAGTACTGGAAACAGGAAAACGGCGCCTGGAAAATCGTCTACGAGGGCGCGGCCTAAGCGCCTCTCCCTGTCTTGGTACAAAAGGAGGGTTCCATGAAGTTCCGTCTCCCCATTGCCATCGCCACCCTGCTGTTCGCCGGCACCGCCCTGGCCGCCAACCCCCTGGTGGAAATGAAGACCAATTTCGGCAACGTGGTGTTCGAGCTCTACCCGGACAAGGCGCCGAAAACCGTGAGCAACTTCCTCAACTACGTCAAAAGCGGCTTCTACAAAGGCACCATCTTCCATCGTTCGGTGAAGAATTTCGTCGTCCAGGGCGGCGGCTTCACCCCGGACCTGGAGCCCAAGGACACCCAGGCGCCCATCCCCAACGAAGCCGGCAACGGCCTCATGAACACCCCCGGCACCCTGGCCATGGCCCGTGACTACGACCCCCAATCCGCCACATCCCAGTTCTTCATCAACCTGGAAGACAACAAGCACCTCAACCACTACCGCAACGACAACGACTACTACGGCTACTGCGTCTTCGGCCGCGTCGTTTCCGGCATGGACGTGGTGAAAAAGATCAACGCCCTGCCCACCACCGGCAAGGAATTCCTCAGCGCCGGCGTGCCCGCCCAGGACGTGGTGATCCAGGACATGGCCCAGGTCAGCAGCCTGCCCGCCGGCATGGTGGCCGACAAGGGCAGCCCCGCCGTCAAGGAAGCCGCCACCGAATCCTCAACCTCTCGCAAGAAGAAAGCCCGTAAGCATGGTTAAACTCCACACCAACCTCGGCACCATCACCCTCGAACTGGACGCCGAAAAAGCCCCCAAGACCGTCGCCAACTTCCTCCAGTACGTGGAAGACGGCCACTACGAGAACACCATCTTCCACCGCGTCATCGACGGCTTCATGATCCAGGGCGGCGGCTTCATGCCCGACATGGCCCAGAAGGCCACCCGCGACCCGGTGGAGAACGAGGCCGCCAACGGCCTGAAGAACGAGCCCTACACCATCGCCATGGCCCGCACCCCGGACCCCCACTCGGCCAGCGCCCAGTTCTTCATCAACGTCTCCGACAACGACTTCCTTAACTTCCGCGCCCCCACCAGTCAAGGCTTCGGCTACTGCGTCTTCGGCAAGGTGGTGGAAGGCCAGGACGTGGTGGACAAGATCAAGAAGATCAAAACCGGCAACCGCGCCGGCCACCAGGACGTACCGGTGGAGGATGTAATCATCGAAAGCGCGGAGGTGTGCTGAGGCACACGGCGGAAAAAGGCGGCGCGAGCCGCCTTTTTTATTGGGCATGACCCGCCCTAAATAGCGTTGACACCTTTTTCTAGTAAAGAAAGGGGAAATCAATGGAACCAAGGGTTAAGAGAACGCAGAGGGACTACACGCTTACTTTTAAATTGGCAGTGGTAGCGCAGGTGGAAAAAGGCGAATTGAGCTACAGGCAAGCGCAAAAGCGTTACGGGATTCAATGACTTTCCAGGAGGCATCGGCCACTGCCAACTGGAAGGCGTTTTTGGTAAGATCAACGGCAACGGTCGTATTCATAGCGGACTCCTTTCATTGAAAGCCGATCCCCATCCCCATGAGCGCCAGTGTGACGCCAAAAAGACGGGTCCATCCCATCAAGTCCACCGGACGCTACGCGGTGCTTCAAAATTGCCCGCATAGAATGTTGAGAATAAACAAAGGATAACCTAGCATGAGCCGAAACAAAAGAAGGCATAGGAGTGGGGGAACAATCAAAAGCACACCCTTAGAGTTTCAAGAAAAAGACGAATTGACGCCATTTTTATTTGATTTCAACGAGGAAGATGAAAGTTATTACGAACAAAAACGAACTGAAAAGATACAAAACACAAGGCGTTCAACAGTCATTGACTGGGATGACGAAGATTTATTTGGAGATGACGACGCTGCATTTGTCGATATCGCAGCCCTTAATAGCTTTAGTGTAGTTCGCGCAGACTGTAAAAAGTTTTTTGATGAAAATTCAAAGTTCATTTCGCTGAATGCCCCAAAAGGCAGCGGGAAGACTACAATGTGCCGGCTTTTAGAGCACAACATAAATAAAGAAAATAAGGGCAAAGCTATATGGCTTAGGGATCCGGATATTTCTCCAATGCCAGAAAGTGAAATATCCCTTAGTGACTGGGTTAACCGATGGACTAACCATATATCTTACGCGATATTATGCATGTTAGTTGATAAGTTTGAAGGTCTAGTTGCCGATAGCGACTTAATGGATATTATTGATATTCGGAAGAATAACGGAGAGTCAACACGAGGTCTTCTAAAGCATTTCATAGAAAACTTTAAATTGCCATTTCTAACTAGTCGTAAAATTCCTGATCAATTTAAACTGTCTTACCAAGACATTTTATCGAGAGTCGACAAAAAACTAAAAAATAAGGCATGGATATTTATTGATGAGGTTGATCAGGCTTTTTCAAAAAATGAACAACTAATTTATAAAAACGCCGGCGCTCTAATTGCGTGTCGTAATTTAGTGGCCAAGTTAGAAAATGTTGTGATTCGTTCAACTATCCGCCCAAATGTGTTGACGATCCTGGAGTCTGAAGTTGATAGCATGGCTAACGTTTCTGACGCCATCATTCCTCTTGATTGGAATGCTCTTCAACTTCGAGGTGTAGTTGCAAAACGAATCGAGGCGTATTTGCATAAAACGAATAATTTTCTCGGTGAGACGTTTGAATCGATTGATGAGCGAGAGAATTGGCTGTTATCCCAAATTCTAGAAGTCGAAAATCCAAACATGGGGCTTGGCCAAGGCAACCGACCTGTACATATTACTTTGTCTGTTTTGGGGAAAAATCGGCCTAGATGGGTTCTATGCCTTTTAAAGGAAGCTGCAAAAATAGCAAAATTTAATGGTGAAAAATTAATTACACCGTATGAGCTATTTGGATGCCTGTTGGAATATGGCAGTGACCGACTTAAGAACATATCTTCAGAATTTAAATCTATTTGCGGCGAAATCTACAAAATTACTATAAGATTTGCGCTATCGAAAAAAACAGTTTTTTATCACCTTGAGCTAATAGAGTTCATTGAGAAAAATATTCTTAATGAAGGGCCCATTAAAATAGTTGGTATTTCAGATAATGCTAGCGCTATAGATATCGCAGAGTTACTTTATTTAATAGGATTTATAGATGCCTCGTTTCTGCCGGGAGCATCCAGCTTGCATGGAGCCGAGTCATTAAAGAAAAATCATATCGATTATTATAAGCAACCAATTTTAATGTCATCGATAACTATACGCGGTGTCGAAGTTGAGAAATATATGTGGGAGATTCATCCCGCATTTCGTTATGCTCTAGGTTTAGAACGAAAAAAATGGAAAAAGAGCCTTAAAAATGAATAAATCCTGCAGAGGATGTCAGTTCTTTTCTCCGTTTTGCCGAACAAAATAGACAATGTGTGCAGTTACGGTTAAAGGGGTCAGCATCGCAATAAAGCTCCCTCCCTTGAGCGCCCAATAACACTATCGCTTGACGATAGTATTACCATGCAATAGCCCGTGTAGGGTGGGTTAGGTGCACACCGCCGTAACCCGCCAAACCCACACTTCCCCCTTGTGTTTATACGGCAATGCCGTATTATCTATCCATGCTCACCGTCATCGAGACGCCCACTTTCCAGCGCTACGCCGCCCAGGTCTGGAGCGACGAAGAACGCCAGGAATTCATCGGTTGGCTGGCCGCCACCCCCTGGCGGGGGACGTGATTCCGGGCAGCGGCGGCCTGCGCAAGGTGCGTTGGAGCCGAGCTGGACAAGGCAAGCGGGGCGGGGCGCGTGCGATTTACTACGTGGTTCTCGAAGACGGCGTAATCTGGCTTCTGATCGCCTACGCCAAGGCAAAGTTCGACAACCTGCCCGTGGCCTTCCTGCGGGAGTTGAAAGAGGAGATTGAACGTGGATAAGGAAATGGACCAGTTTCTCAAGGACCTCAAGCAGTCCATGCAGGAAATGAAAACCGGCACGGCGGCAAAATCGACCACCGTCACGATTTCCCCCATCGCCGAGGCCCGGCTGAAGTCGGGCCTGACCCAAACCCAATTCGCCGCGCTGATGGGGGTGTCGCCGCGGACCGTTCAGGACTGGGAACAGGGACGGCGCGAGCCCTCCGGGGCGGCGAAGACCCTCCTCAAGGTTGCCGTCCGTCATCCCGAAGTGTTGCGGGAATTGGCGGCATAGGGGGCAGCCGCCCATCCGGCGGATTACGCTGCGCTAATCCGCCCTACGAAGTGCTAAACATCAAAACATTCGCCCTGTTCGGAGAAAACACCATGCGTTTCTTTTCCAGGCTCTTCGCCGCCTTGGCTTGTCTCATTCTCCCCTTCCCGGCCCTTGCCGCCCCCGCCAACGTCGGCATCGTCCTCCTCCACGGCAAGTGGGACAAGCCGCCGACCCATATCGCCCAACT
>JAGUYQ010000012.1 GCA_020061285.1 Betaproteobacteria bacterium | reverse complement strand
TAGGTGGCCTGCAACAGGTCCCGTGTCTCCCGGTCGATGCGGCGGATGGCCTGCTCCAGGGTGTCGATGGCCTCGTTGAGGTCCGCCGCCTGGTCGTCCAGGTAGGTCTTGCGCTCCCGCTCGGCCTTCAGCTCTTCCAAGGCCGCCAGGTTCACCGGCCCGAGGGCGGCAATGTCCTGGCCCAGGCGTTCGATTCCCCCCTGCAAGGCGTTGGCGTTGCGGCGCCCCTGCTCCAGCAGTCCGGCCAAACCCGCCTCGTCGGCATTCTCGGCCCGCAACTGCTCGGCCAGTTGTTCCTCGGTGAGGCGGGCTTCCTGCTCCTTCAGGCGTCCATCGTTAAGCTTGTCCCGCAGGGGATTGAGGCTCTGCTCGCTCTTCATGCGCGCCTCCTCCACCTGCTTGAGGCCTATTCCCGCCTCGTTCATCGCCTCCCGCGCCGCCGTCAGGGCCTCCTCCCGCTCCTGGCGCTGGGCGAGGGCAAATTGCAGGCCCTCCTTGGCGGGCTCCTCGTCGAAGGCCTCCAGTTCCAGCAGCAAATCTTCCAGCCGCGCCTCCAGGGTTTCCAGGTCGGCGCCGACGGCCTGGATGGCATGCTCCAATTCCCCCAGCTTATTGAGGCAGGTTTTTTCGTAGAACCCCGCCTCCTGGAACTCCCGTTCGGCCTGGCGGGCCCCTTCACGGCTGCGGGCAAGGGCTGTTTCCGCTTCCTCACGCTCTCCGGCCGCATCCTCCAATTGTTCCTGGAAAGCCTCCACTTCCCCCTGCAGGCGTTCCAGGTTGTATTCGCACTCGGCGGCCTGCTCCGCCTCGATTTCCATCTGCTCGGCCAGTTCCTTCAGTTCCTGGCCGATCTGCTCGCGGCGGCGGTCCATGTGGGCGGCCTGCTGCTCCTGCTTATGCAGCTCCATCTGCAGGCGGTGGTGCTTCTGCTGGAACTCCCCCGCCCGGCTGCGCTGCACGGCAAGGTCCGCCTGGAGGCGGGACGCCTCTTCCTCGGCCGTTTTGAGGGTGGATTGAAGTCTTTCCAAAACCCCCGCCGCCCGCTCCAGTTCCCCTTCCAATTCCTCGATTTCCCGCTTCCGCGCCAGCACGCCGTGCAGTTCGGACTGCTGGGCGTAGTACACCACGCCGTGGCGGGTGAACAAATGCCCTTCGGGACTGGCCAGAGCTTCCCCTTCGCCCAGTTCTTCCCTCGCCGCCAGAGCTGCTTCGGCGCTGAGCGCCACGCGGACGCCCCGCAGCCATTCGCGCAGGAAGGCGGGATGCGCGTCGCGCCCCCGGCCGTCCCAGGACACCAGGTCGGCCAGGGAGCGTTGCCCCTCCTCGGCCGTCCACAGGGAGCCGCTTTCCTCGCCGTTGACGGCCAAGGCCACCATCGCCGGAGGCGCATCCCCCGAGTAGGCGGCCAAATCAGCCCCTTCCCCCACCAGGATGCCGTTGAGGCGCTCCCGCAGCACGCTTTCCAGGGCATTCTCCCACCCGGCCTCGACCTGGGCCCGCTGCCACAGGCGCGGCAGGCCGTCGAGGCGATGCTTTTCCAGCCAGGCATTGAGGTCCTGGTTGCGCGCCAACTGGTTCTGCATCTGCTGCAAGGCCAACAGGCGGGCATCGAGGCGGGCCGTTTCCTGGGATTGCTGCTGCAAGACATGGAACGCCTGGCGGCGGGACTCTTCGGCCAGGGGCAGGTGCTGCTGGGCTTCTTCCACGTGCCCGCGCACCTCCTCCAAAATCAGCTCCACCTCCGCCAGTTCTTCCCGCAGGCTTTCCAAGGCTTCCCGGTCGGGACTGGGCAGGCCCTGCCGTTCCTGCTCCAGGCGGGCGATGCGCTGTTCCAGTTGCAGTCGCGCCTTGCGGGCATGGGACAGGTTGGCCTCCTCCAGGGCCGCCGCCTGCTCGGCCTGGGCCAGTTCCCGTTGCAGCTTGGCGAACAGTTCCTGGCGCTCCCGGAAAGCGGCCTCCGCCTGGGGCAGGCCCTGGGTTTCCCTCTCCGCCGCCTCCCTGGATTCCGCCACCCGCTCCTTGGCCGTTTCCAGCTCCTGGCGCCAGTGGGCCAATTGCTCCTCGGCCTCGCGGCGGCGCTGCATCTGCTGGGCCTGCTGGGCACGCAGGCCGCCGGCCTGGTTGTTGAGCCGCTCCCGGCTGTCCCGCTGGTGCTTCAGCCCCTGCTCATGGCGGGCCACCTCGGCGTTGGCCTCGTACAAGGCCGCCTGGGCGGCATGGAGGGCGTCGCTGGCGGCATAGTGGGCGTTGCGCACCTCTTCCTGCCGGCTCCCGAACTGCCGCAGGCGGGCGGTTTCCGCCTCCAGATCGTTGAGCAGGCGCTGCACTTCCCGCTGGTGTTTTTCCCGCAGGGCGGCGGCATCCCGGCGCTTGAGAAGCAGCAGCAACTGCTTGGCGGTCTGCAATTCCTTTTGCAACTCGTGGTAACGCTGGGCCACCGCCGCCTGGGACTCCAGGCGAGCGAGCTGCTTGTCCAGTTCCAGGCGTACGTCGTCCACCCGGAGAAGGTTCTCCCGCGTGTCCCGGAGACGGAATTCGGTTTCCTTGCGGCGTTCCTTGTACTTGGACACTCCCGCCGCCTCTTCGAGAAAAATCCGCATATCCTCGGGCCGCGCCTCGATGATGCGGGAAATCATCCCCTGCTCGATGATGGCGTAGGCACGGGGCCCGAGGCCGGTGCCGAGGAAGATGTCGGTCACGTCCTTGCGGCGGACCTTCATGTTGTTGACGAAATACTGGGATTCGCCGTCCCGGTGCAGCACCCGCTTCACCGCCAACTCGGCGTACTGGGACCAGGCTCCCGCCGCGCGGCCAAGGCTGTTGTCGAAAGTCAGCTCGACGCTGGCCCGGGACACCGGCTTGCGCTCACTGGAGCCGTTGAAGATCACGTCCGTCATGGACTCGCCCCGCAACTGCTTAGCGGAGGATTCCCCCAGCACCCAGCGCACGGCGTCGATGACGTTGGATTTGCCGCAGCCGTTGGGGCCGACGATGCCCACCAGCTTGCCCGGCGTGGGGATGGTGGTCGAATCGACGAAGCTCTTGAAGCCGGCGAGTTTGACGTGGGTGAGGCGCACGGAACCCTTAGGAGATGGTTTCGCCGCGGCGCAGGCGTTCCTGCCGCGTCTCGGTTTCGGGGGTGCGGGCGGCAAGGGTGAAAAGGCGCGCCTCCTCCACCCATTGCAGGCGCTCCAGGTCGGAAAGATGGGCAAAGGCATCCATTTGCTCGTCGCTCACCCAGTAATGGAAACCGCCTTCAGTCATCCGCTTGTCCATGGCTCAACCGCTTGAGATGTTCAATATCCGCCCAATCCTGGGCTCGCCCCGCTTTGCTCTTGAGAATAATCATGTCATCCACCCCTGCCAGGGATACCGGAATGCCGGCCACTTCCCGCACCAGGCGTCGTCCATACGCCTCGTCAAAGGGCAAATCCACGCCGATCAAGACATCCACGGTGGGCGCGCTCTTTTCAGCACCTCGCAGGGAAAAAGCCACCATGTGCCGCTCCTCGACCCAGGCGGCACGCTTGCCGGCATCTTCCATCTCCTCAAGTGCAAGGGGGAGCGTGGGTGCCAATCCCATTTCCCTGGCCAACTGAACAAAGCGGCCCAAATTCTCGCCGTCAAGGGCCAGCATTATATCCACGTCCATGGTCATGCGCGGTACGCCATGCAGGTTCATGGCGAGACCGCCGACCAGCAGATAGCGGACACGATGGCGCTCCAGGGCGCCGAGAAGGTCGAGGTAGAACAAGCGGCGGCGGATTTTGTCGGGTTATAATTATCAAATTCTAAACGATTTCCCGCCGGAGCCGCCAATGTCCAGCCAACCCAGCAAAGAACTGGAAACTTTCGACAACCCCCACCCGGACCGGGACTTCCACATCCACATGGAAATCCCCGAGTTTACCTGCCTGTGCCCCAAGACCGGCCAGCCGGATTTCGCCACCTTGTACCTGGATTACATCCCGGACCGGAAATGCGTGGAGCTGAAAAGCCTCAAGCTCTACATCTGGTCCTACCGCAACGAGGGGGCGTTCCACGAGGCCGTCACCAACCGCATCTTGGACGACCTGGCCAAAGCCACCGACCCGCGTTTCATGCGCCTTACCGCCAAATTTTTCGTCCGCGGCGGCATTTTCACCAACGTCGTGGCCGAGCACCGCAAACCGGGCTGGGAGCCAAAACCCCTGGTGGACCTGACCCGTTTCGAGCATCAGTCCAACACCCGTGGTTGATGACGGCAGCGTCTACCTAGGCCTCGACTTCGGTACCGGCGGCGCCCGTGCCGCCCTGATTT
>JAGUYQ010000152.1 GCA_020061285.1 Betaproteobacteria bacterium | reverse complement strand
GGTGAAGAGCGGCGCCCGCGCGGCGTCGGGCGAGGTGCTGGTGTTCATGGACGGGGATGGACAGCACAAGGCGGAGGATATTTCCGCACTGCTGGAGAAGTTCCATGAGGGTTACGACATGGTGGTGGGGGCACGCATTGCCGGTTCCCATGCCGGGATGCACCGTGCGGTGGCCAACGATGTCTTCAGCCGTTTGGCGAGTTGGATGGTCGGTCACCGTGTTGCCGACCTGACCTCGGGATTTCGCGTGGTGAGGGCGGACAAGTTCCGCAAGTTTCTCTATCTGCTGCCCAACGGCTTTTCCTACCCGACGTCCGTTACCATGAGTTTTTTTCGCGCCGGTTTTGCCGTCGCCTATGTGCCCATTCACACTCCTCGGCGGGTGGGAAAGAGCCACATCCGGCCCCTGCGGGACGGTATGCGCTTTTTGCTGATCATCTTCAAGATCGGTGCGCTGTATTCGCCCCTCAAGCTGTTCCTTCCCATCAGTCTGTCGTTTTTCGCCACGGCGCTGGGGTATTACCTCTACACGTTTGTCACCATTCACCGCTTCACCAACATGAGCGCGCTGCTGTTCACCACCTCGGTGCTGATCTTCCTGATCGGCGTCGTGTCCGAGCAGATCACCATGTTGAACTACAAAGACAGTGAAAAATAACCCAACCCCCGGCCGCAAGCGTCTGCTGGTGCTGACTTCCACCTTTCCTCGCTGGCGGGGCGACCGGGAACCCCCTTTCGTGTACGAGCTTAGCCGTCGCTTGGCGGAAGATTTCGATGTCTGGGTATTGGCTCCCCACGCGCCCGGCGCTTGCTTGCGGGAAAGCTGGGGCGGTCTGAGAGTGGTCCGATACCGCTACTTTTTCGGTGCCCTCGAGGCCTTGGCCTATCAAGGGGGAATACTGGCGAACCTGCGGCGTAACCCGCTCTGTTATCTGCTGGTGCCGCTGTTCATGCTCGCGCAATTGATCGCCTTGGTTCGGTTGGTGGAACGGGAGGGAATCGACGTTATTCATGCCCATTGGCTGATTCCCCAAGGGATGGTGGCGGTTGCCGGGCGATGGTTGTGTCGGCGGAAGCCGGCCTTGCTGTGTACCTCCCACGGCAGTGACCTGTATGGCCTGCGTGGTCCTTTCTTTCGGGCAGTCAAGCGGTGGGTGATGGCACAGGCTGATGGGCTGACCGTGGTCAGCAAGGCGATGAAGGACTATGCCGTGGGGCTTTTCGGTGAACCGGGAAAGATTTCCGTTCTCTCCATGGGCGTGGACGGGAGCGGGGTGTTTGTCCCGGATGAAAACGCCGCACGTGGCGAGGACGAATTGCTGTACGCAGGCCGGTTGACGGAGCAGAAAGGCGTGGTATCGCTGATACGCGCACTGCCGGTAATTCATAGGCAGCACCCATTGGTCACCCTGACGGTGGCCGGTGCAGGCCCCCAGGAGAAGGAGTTGCGTGTCCTGAGCCGAGAATTGGGGGTGGAGCGTCAGGTGAGGTTCCTCGGGGCCGTTGATAATGCCCGCTTGCCCGAACTGTACCGGCGGGCAACGGCTTTTGTTTTTCCTTCCCTCGGTGAAGGGTTCGGCCTGGTTTGCGTGGAGGCCTTGTTCTGCGGGTGTCCTGTCGTGGCCTCCGATTTGCCTGCCGTGCGGGAAATCGTGGGAGATGGAGACGTTGCCCTGCTTTTTCCGCCGGGAGATAGCGATAAAATGGCAAGCCGGGTACTCGATCTGTTGGCGGATCGAGCATTGCAGCGGCGTCTTGGGCAGGCTGGGCGGGCATGGGCCGTACGGCGTTATGATTGGCAAGGCGTTGCGAAGGCCTACAGCACGTTGCTCGACGGAATGACGAAAGCCGGACAAAAACGGCAAGGGGAGGGCCATGCTGTCGAAATTGAGAAATGATCCGGTGGGATTTTGTCGTCGCGTGTTTTACAAGTTGCTTATCGCGCCGCTGAAATACCGTTCCGGAAACGGATACGATGCCCGCCGTTATTGGCAGGACCGGTTTGAGCGGTATGGCTTTTCCCTCAAGGGCGTGGGGGACGAAGGACTGTCGGAGGCCGAGAACGAAAAAATGTACAAGGAGGCCGGGCGGGTCTTCCTGGACATGTGCCGGCGCGAGGGCGTTGACTTCTCATCCGCCCGCGTTTTGGAGATCGGTTGCGGGAACGGTTTCTATACCGGCCTTCTGGCCGGCCAAGGGGTAAGCCGATATACCGGAGTGGATATCACCGATGTGTTTTTCCCTGAACTGCGAAAGCGCCATCCGGGTTTCGAGTTCCGTCGGCTGGACGTGACGGCGGACAAGCTGGATGGGGAATTCGACTTGGTCGTCATGATCGACGTGATAGAACACATTACCGAGGCCGACAAGCTGCGCGCCGCCCTTGAGCAAGTGAAGACTTGCCTGGCCGCAGGAGGGGTGTTCGTGGTAGCCCCGGTTCTGGAGCGGGGGCGCCGTTCCTTGTTTTACGTGCGTTTCTGGGGCAGGGAGGACATCCAAAAGAGTTTCGGAGGCTGCTCGCAGGGGGAGTCGGTTCCTTTCCGTTACAGCCGAATGCTCGCCATCAGGAAACCGATACAATGACGGGGGATGTCGCTCCGGTTTGCACGGTATGCGTGGCGAATTACAACGGCATGGAAGTCATCGGGGAGTGTCTGGATTCGGTCTTTGCCCAAGACTGCGATTTCCCCTTCGAGGTAATCGTCCACGACGATGCTTCCAGCGACGGTTCGGCCGATTATGTGCGCCGCCGCTATCCCCTGGCTCGGGTCATCGCCAGCCCGGAGAACGAGGGGTTCTGTGTCAGCAACAACCGCATGGTGTCCCTGGCGCGGGGACAATACGTCCTGCTGCTCAACAACGACGCCAGCCTCTTTCCGGACGCCTTGCGTAGCTTGCTCAGCCATGCCCAGCGTCTGGCCGGGGAGGCTATCCTGGGGCTGCCACAATACGATGCCCGGTCTGGGGAATTGGTTGATCGCGGGAGTTTGAGCGACCCCTTTCTTAACCCCGTGCCCAACCTGGATGCGGGACGGGGCGATGTCGCCATGGTGTCCGGCGCATGCTTGTGGATTTCCCGTGACCTGTGGGAGAAATTGGGCGGGTTCCCGGCATGGTTCGATTCCCTTGCCGAGGATATGTACTTGGCCTGCATGGCGCGGCTGCGCGGGTATGGTGTTCAAGTCCTCCCGCATTCCGGTTTTCGCCACTACCTCGGCAAGAGCCTGGGCGGTGGTGGCGTGCAGAATAACCGCCTATCCACCACCCTGCGGCGCAGGGCCTTGAGCGAACGCAACAAGAGTTTCGTCATGGCGCTATGCTTTCCCCCGCCGTTGTTCCAGTTGCTGTTTCCCTTGCATGTGCTGCTGTTGTTGCTGGAGGGAGGGGTATTGGCGCTGCTGAAAGGGGAGGCGCGCCTGTTGCGGGAAATTTATTTTCCGTGCCTCGATTCTCTGTGGCATGCCCGCAAGCGCTTGTTCGATTTGCGGCGAGGCATTCAGCGGTCGAGAAAAATCGGTTGGCGTGAGTTCGTGGCTCCATTTGTGTTTTTTCCACACAAGTTGAGGCTGCTTATGCGCTACGGCGTGCCGAGGATCGACTGACTCGGTGCGTGAAGAATTGCAGAAGGGATTGTCATGAGTCGAAACGGCGTCCTGATGTTGGGAGGAGCGGGATTTGTCGGCACCGCGCTGGCCAAGCGGTTGGCGATGGCCGGCAGGAAGGTGCATGTGCTGGCACGGCAAGCGGCGGGGTTTGCCGTGCCGGGCGTCGACGTCCATGTTGGAGACATGGCCCATCTGGCCCAAATGGAGCCTTTGTTGGCGGACTGCGGCACCGTGGTGCATCTCGCCGCCTCGACCACGCCGGGTTCTTCTGCCCGGCATCCCGATTTGGAACTGGATGCGCTCTCTTCAACCCTGCATGTCCTGGAGTTTCTCCAGGAGCGACGAGATATTCACCTTGTTTTTCTTTCCTCGGGCGGGGCGGTGTATGGAAACGCCGGGCCGGGGCCCGTGGATGAGGACGCTCCCCTTGCTCCTGTTTCCTACTATGGTGCCGGCAAGATGGCCATGGAGGCGTTTTTCCACGCCTTTCGCGCCGCAGGCCACGCCGCTACCATTCTTCGGCCAGCCAATGCCTATGGGCCGGGGCAGTTCCCAGAGCAGGGCTTCGGATTGGTCCGCACCACCCTGGAGCATGCGCTTCGTGGGGCTTCCATGGAGCTATGGGGGGATGGTGAGAATGTGCGGGATTTCGTTTACGTCGATGACGTGGTGTCGGCTATCGTTATGGCCGTGGACTCTCCGCGGAAGGCGGGAACCTACAACGTCGGCTCCGGGGTCGGGCATACCCTCAACCAAGTGGTCGCCATGGCCGAACAGGTGAGCGGGCGGAAGATACTGGTCGAATACCGGCGCGCGCGGGAGGTGGATGTGAGCCGTGTGGTGCTGGATATTGCCCGTATCCAGTCGGTTTTGGGCTGGCGCCCCAATGTGAGGCTGGAAGAAGGCATGCGGCGGACCTGGGAGTGGCTGCTGAAAAACCGGAATTGACCGCGCCTGCCGACTGGGGCGTGACTAGGATCGGTTCATTTTGCGCCGCTGTGCCCGGATTTCCGCAACCACTCTTACGGCAACGTAGTAGAACAAGTTGAGCAGCCGGTTCTTGACCAGCGCGTTGCGGATGGGGAGATAGGGGATCACCAGCGCGTTGATGTTGTTGGACAATTCTTTCGCATAGTCCATGGTGTCGGCCGGGCTGAGGGTCACTCGCAATTCACGCTGTTTTTCGACCGCCTTGGCATAGTAACCGTCCAGGCTCTGCTGGCGCTGCATTCTCCCTTTCCGGTCAGCCGGCACGCGGTACAGGGAGGTGGTTTTTTCCACCAACAGGAAATCCCGTTCCAGGGAGTAGCGCGTCCATAGGTTCCAATCTTCCAGGTTGTCGAGGGATTCGTCGAGGCCGCCGTATTGTTCGTAGAGGTTGCGCCGGAAAAGGACGGCTTGGATCGGCAGGTAGTTGTGGTGCCAGAGGATGGGACGTGAAAAAGGCTGGCGGTGCGCCGTAATGTAGCCGCCTTCCTCGTAGCGCACGGGCTTTGTTGACGAGACTCGGGTCGGCACTTGGAAGGCCAGGGCATAGGAAGCCCCTATTTCAGGGCGGGCCAGGAGTTCCAAAGCCAGCACTTCGAGGTGGTCGGCAAAGAACAAATCGTCGTCATCCAGGAAGATCAGGTATTCCCCTTTCGCCAGCGCTAGGCCGGCGTTTCCGGCTTTGCAGCGTCCCAGCTTGGGGAGGGGGTGATACACGACGGAGGCCAGGGTGGAAGCGCGGGCTGTCTCGTCCATGAATGCGCGTGCCTCTTCCGAGCCGTCTTCTACCACGATCAACTCGATGTGGGGGTAGGTTTGGTTGTACACCGAAATCACCGCTTCCCGCAGCCAGGAAAGCCTGCCGGAATAGGTGCGCATAATCACGCTGATGAGGGGATAGGTGCTCGGGGGCTGGGGGTACGCATAAAAGGCGCCATCGCGGATCGCTTCGTAATCCCAGCGCCGCAAGGGAAAACGCTCGCGGCTTTTCTTGCGGCTGAGCAGGAAATAAGGCCCATGGCGAAGCATGGACCAGCCGTTGTGCAGCAGCCCGCGCCATAAGTTGGGTACCTTGGGTGGATGGAGCGGCCACAGGGACAAATACAGCAGGAATCCAGCCAGTATGTTAAAGAAAGAACCATAGCGCAGGCGAATGTAAAAATTTGCCAGGGTGCTGCCAAAGAATTGCAACGGCTTGAGTTCTCCCGCGTGTTCGTAGCTGTAATGCCAGCACACCGCCTTGGGACAATAGCGGAGCTTGTGGCCGTGGTCGCGTAAACGGTAGGACAACTCCACATCCTCGCCGTACATGAAGATGCGTTCCTCGTATCCACCCACGGCTTCGATGGCAGTTCGCCGGAGAAGGATGCATGCGCTGGAAGACCAGCGTGTTTCGAGGGTGACGGGATGGTAAAGCTTTGGGTGCTCGTAGGGCTTCTGACGAAATTCCCACGAAGCGGTTATGTCCTCGTCGCGGATGGCGGTTGTGACTGCCTGTCGGATGGCATCGGCGGCGAATTCCAGATCAACATTGGTGACCAGGAAGAAAGGCGCGTTACCCGATGACAGGTTCCGGTTGTGCCCATATCCGAAACCTAGGTTCTCTCCTTCAGTGAGGTGGAAGCTTTTGAACCGGCTGCCGTTCCGTGCCAATACAGCCTGACAGCGCGCCATTGTGTCGTCGGTGGAAGCATTGTCCCGAATATGGATGCCCAGCAGGTGGGTAGGATAGTCCTGCCGGGTCAGGCTGTCGAAAAAGCGCTCGATCCAACGGGCGGAATTGTGGGTGACGATGGAGATATCGACAAAGGGCAAGTCTTCAGGCGTGGTTTCACGATCGGTGACGGGTTGGGTGGTCGTCTGGGGCATCATGTTTCCCGTTTTCTCAGGAAAGGCAGTTCAATGTACACATAGGAAAAATAGCTGATCAGCAAGGTCAGGGCGGTACAGGTGGCAAGCATGAAGTGGAAGGCTTGGATGCCTGCCAAGTGGTGGGGAAGAAGCAGTTCGCGGACGAAAAATATTACGGGAAGATGCCAGAGATAAACACTATAGCTTATGAGGCCGATGATGCGCAGGGGAGGGGCGCCAAGGATGTGATTGGAGAACGCATTGGGGGTGGCGGAGAACAGTACCAATAGGCCCAGCGCCAGTGCCGCGATGACGGGCCAAACATAGAGCCACGCTGTCTGCCAGAGGTTGATGCGGCTGAGCAGCCACATGATCCAAAGGAGGCCTATTACGCTGATTGCGGTGAGTGTCGAACGCCATGTGGAAGAGCTTGCTTGAGCCTTTAAGGGGGGTAGGAACAATAGGTTGGTCATCGCCATGCCCACCGCGAAGTAAAACACTTGACCAGGGAACTGGAGAGCCAAGAAATGCTGGATGGTTAAGGCGTCATAGGGATAGGCGCTGACCTGGGCGAGTATCCAAATGGCGAGGTCATACAGGTCGTGGAAACTCAGGTAATGCCAGATCGTGGTTATGGCGAGGGCCACTGCTAGGCTGAACAGCGCGCGTTTGCCTAGGAAGTAGCGGGCAACAAAAGGCAGGATCAGGTAGAAAATCGCCTCGATAGTGAGTGTCCATAGCGCGCCGTTAATGCCAAACCCGGCAGAGGTTTGGGGGAAAAGGTACTGGGTGAAACTGAAATGGGCCAGCACGGACATCAGGCCAAGTGGGGAAAGCAGCATGGAGGGGGAATACACGG
>JAGUYQ010000286.1 GCA_020061285.1 Betaproteobacteria bacterium | reverse complement strand
TACTCGTTCCATTTAAGCTTCCCCTTCTACCAGTTGGCGCAAAGGATTAATCACACCTGTCCCTTATTCCGCCATGTCACCAACTTGACCATGCGGAATCCCTATTCAAATCAAAACAACCCGGAGTACCAATTCACGTCCTTGCCGTTCTTGTCAGTCAACCAGCTATCCCAAGACGTAGGAAGTACCGAGTCGCCTGAATACCCCAGGCTGACACTTACTTTTAACGGCTCCCCGGTCTCCTTAAACGCCGCCGCGTTCTCTTTCTCGTATTGCCTCCAGTCGCCCCATTTATTCTCAGGGCCATCCTGAGGAACCATGTTCTGCCATGTTCCAGACCCGCCCAGGCTGGAAGCAATCAAATGTCCCCCGTTGTAACCCGCACCCGTATCCTCCGCCTCCAGGTTCCCTAGCCACCCAATGCCCGTTTGCAGCGCTTGGTTCCTGGGGGCGGCCTTGCTGTCTATATGCTTTGACGCCCAGGTCACACGTTTCTTGCTGTCCTGAACCGCGTTAACATCCCCTCCGCTTTTGTCTATTTTTTTGAATTCCGCCCGGTCGTTGATGAGAAGATCGTAGGCCCATTTTCCGCTCGCATTCAAAGAACTCCTGGGCGTCTTATTCGGGTCAAATTTCTGGATAACGCCATGTTTGTTTGTCTGTTTGCCGGCCTTGCCGTGTGGCATTCCGCCCATCGGCTCTTGCCGTTGTATCGCTCCGCCGAACAGACTCTGCAATTGCTTGCGCTGCGCGACCATCGTCGGGCTGTTGGCGATACCGTCCGCGAGTTCGCCGTCACGTGACTTGGCTTGGGCCGTGCGCTGCGAATGCGCGTATCCGCCGTCCTGTTTCATTAACCGTTCCATTTCAGCCCTCCTGTTTCAGGTTGATCGCCTTGCTTGCCGTGCGACGGGTTCTCCATAGAAGCCGCAAAGGCGCCTTGCGTTTATTTGTACATTAGCACCGTAAAATCGTCCTCCAGGTATCCCCGCACCAGCCGCACGTCCGGCGCCAGGCGCTCGCAGAATTCCACGACCTCGCCCACGTCGTGGCCGACGAGCAGGGGATGGGAGGGGAAATTCGCCGCGTCCAGCATGTTGAAGGCCAGCGCCTTGTTGGCCGCGCGGTACATCCTTTCGATCATCGCGAAGGGGAAACCGCTGTCCTCGCAGCGGTAGCCCAGCACGCCGGAGGCGAAGACGTAATCGGCCTGGGGCAGTTCCGCTTCGGTGAAATCCGCGATACAGAAGTAGCAGGAGGGGCGCTGTCCATAGAGGCTGCGGGCCTGCTGGATGAACTCGGCCATCTGGTCGATGCCGACGTAGCTGAAGCCGTGGAACCGGGCGTCCAGGAATCCTTTCAGGTCGCCGTGGCCGCAGCCGATGTCGAGGATGGAGCCGCCGTTCAGGTCCGCCACGGTGGCAAGCGCCTCGAAGCGTTTCACTTGGCTCTCCTCGCCGCGGAAGCCGAGGGCTTCCACCGTTCCGCCTTCGAATTCGCCGATGCGGTGGCGGTGGTAGTGGATGATGGTGGCTTTTTCCAGCAGGGTCATCATGGCAGGTCCGCCTTTCTTTTCCTGTCGCGGTAACTCCAAACGGCATACGCGAGAATGGCCGCGATGAGGAAGATCAGGGGTCCGTTGCCCCTGGATATCGCCTCCCAGGAGGGGTCGCAGAACAGCAGGCCGAAGGTGACCAGCAGGAACGGGCCGACCACGCCGACAATGAAATGCATGAAGTGCTTATCGAAGTAGTTGCGCCATTCGCATCGCGCGAAATACAGCGGGATGCTCCCTAGCAGGGCAAGGACGAAAATATCCCAAACGATCCGGAACGCCCACTTGTTCGGGCAGACAACACGGCAGACGGCGGGTTTCAGCACGGTGTCGCCGCTCGCGGCGTCCACGTAGTTCTTATTGAGCACGCTGCTGGCGGAAACGGAGGCATTGGCCGCCGCGGCAGCGGCTTTTTTCCCCAATGCCACCGGCTGCGTCCAGAAGCCGATGCCGCCGAAATTGTCCTTGGCGTAAATGACATCGTCCGCCAGTTGGCCCTCGCTTTGGCCGTCGTAGGTGAGCACCGTGACGACGTTGCGCAGCAGTTTCACCCTGTCCGTGCCGTGCACCCCGTTTTCGATCTTCAGCCTCAGCCTTTTCTTATCACTGGTGGTCGGCTCCTCCAGCAATACCAGGAAGAGGGAATTCAGTTTCCCGCCGCCTGCTTTGACAATGTCTATCAGCGAGAGCAGCCTGTTGTAATCGTAGATACCCTTTCCCATATCCGCGCTGCGGAACATGATATTTACGTAGAACTTTCGCCCGTAGGGCCTCAGTTTGCCGCTCAGGGTCTTGATGAAGGTATAGAAGGCCTCGACCGATTCCGCGTCCTGGGGATAACCCGTGAAATCCAGCGTGACGCCATCGCCCATCACTGGCGGTGAAGAGCCGCCCAGGGAGATAAAGGGCTTCATCTTGGAGAACCAATCGGTCAGCGGCGTTTCGACGAGTGCGGTGATGTTCGCCGCCAGGTTCTGGAAAAGGGCGTCCCGTTCTTCCTTGCCGGCCTGGGTCCACCCTCTCCAGTTGCTCCTGTAAATCACCATATCCACCCGTGTGCCGTAGGTTCGCGCCTCTCGGATAAACTTGGTATCCAGCCCCTTCCAGCGGGACGCGTTGGGAATATTGCCCTTATCGTCGAAGCTCAGGCCGTAATACCCGATCCGGGTCTGCACGCCAAAGTCGATGGTCTGTTTCTCCCCGGCCATCCAATAGGGGTAGAGGCCGTAAACCTCCCCTTCCAGGTTGCTGTGCTGCACGCACTTGCACCCGCCGCCATCCCACTGGATGGTCTTCGTCTTGTCGAAGGGGTGCTGCTTCCTGGCTTGGGCGACGATCAGCGGGCGGAACTGTTCGTACTCCCTGCCCAGTTGCTTGAACATATTGCTGATCGCGTTTTCCAGCGCCGTGCTACTGCTGAATTTGCGGTCCTGCAGCGTCGTCAGTTGGTCGAGAAGGGCGGGGGGCAATTTGGCCTTATTCAAGGCACTCAGCAACGTTTGGTCCACCTTGTCGGCGCCCTGTGCCTCGATTGCGTTCCAGATCGTCTTCCTGAACGCGTTGCCGTCTCCCGCTATCTCGACCTTGGCCTTGGTGGCGCGCCAGAACAGGTCGGGGTCGGGATAGTCCACGTCCTGGATGCTGGCGATCAACTCCAGGAATAGCTCCGGAACGGCGGATTCCTTGATTTTTTGGCTGATCTCCCGCACCTGCACCTTGTCGAGCACGTAAGCGGACGATTCTTGCGCATGGTCTATTGTGGCCTGGACACAATCGTCGATTTCCGCCGTGATTTCCGACAGCATCTTCTTCACCGCCGACGACAGCGCCGTATTGTTCCGGTACTTTTCCCCCTGCAGCTTCGAAACCCGCTCCTGGACAGCGGCGGCCAACAGGTCTCCCTGGTGCGCCTCGGCGAATTTCGCCAGTGAGGTGTCGGTCAGAGTCCCGCCGGCCGGCGTAATCACCGCCAACTTGACGATCTCCGGCAGGAAGCCCATCGCCCTCTTGCCCAGACCGCCAAGCGTCGTATTGACCGCCGTTTCGAGCTCACTGTCCGGATAATCCAGGTCCTTGAGCGGTTCCAGGGCTTGCAGAACATAGTCGGGGACGTTTACGACCTTGAGCTCGTCGAAGGACTCTTTGGTGAGCTTGTAGGTGGTCTGCTGCTCCCCGGATTTTTCGGCCAAGCGCACGTATTCCCCCTGGTCCGCCGCTCCTTTGAGAACCTTATTGGCCGCCGTCTCAAAATCGTCCTTGTCCGCATAGGTTTTGCTCTGCAACTTGAGGAAGCGGCTGGAAAGCATTTCCTGCGCTTTCAATTGCGTGAAATCGTCCTTTGTCAGGATATAACTGACAGGGTTCTCGTCATCGTTCGCTGGCAACGGCGCGCCCTCATTGCGCTTGCCGTAGCGGCCCAATACCGCAATCACCTCGGTCGAATCCCCTGATTGCCTGATTTTGCCGATTTGCGCCGCATCGGGCTGCCTTGCCGCCCATGCCAGGAAATCCTTGCTGGCCAGGGTCGTCTCCCAATCCGGATACACTTTGAAAATGGCCGCGTGGTTGCCCAGCATGGTCAGCAGGTCTCCCGAGCGGGCAAATTGCGCGCTCGTGCAGAACTCCATCAGGGCCGCGCTGGTCTTCGACCCCAGCAGGCCGTCTATCCACTCGGGATTGAAACCGAGTTCGAGGAGTTGCCGCTGCGCGCTGCTGACGGTCGCCTTGTCGAGTTTTCTGACCACCGTGTCCGCCAGCATCCTCTCGCAGTCCAGTTCCGCCGCCAAAACAGGCAGGGCAACGGCCGCCATCAATACCGCGGCGATAAGCCCGCGTGAACGATGCAGCATTTTTTTTACGTATGCGCTCACCATAGCCGTTACCTAAATGGTTTTCCCTTCCTTGATGAGCTCTTTTGCAATCCCCTTCACCAGGTCGTCACGGGAGATCGCATCCCTGCCCATGTGCAGCGCGCGGATCGCGCCGTAGCGCACCACATTGGCGATGGCGCCGCCGGAAAGCGCGTATTCCTCGGCCAGGCAGGCCAGGTCCACGCCCTCTTCCAGGCGGCATTTGCCCTTGAAGTATCCCTGCCACAGCCGCAGCCGATGCTCGGCGTCCGGCAGGGAAAAATAGATCGACGTCTGAAAGCGCCGCGCAAAGGCATCGTCGATATTAGCCTTCAGGTTGGTCGCCAGGATGACCACGCCGGGGAAGTCCTCGACCCGCTGCAAGAGGTAGGAAACCTCCTGGTTCGCATAGCGGTCGTTGGAGCTGGAGGTCTGGGTGCGCTTCCCGAACAGGGCGTCGGCTTCGTCGAAAAAGAGTATCCAGTTCTTGTTTTTCGCCTGGTCGAAGATATTGGCCAGATTCTTCTCCGTCTCGCCGATGTATTTCGAAACCACCATGGAAAGGTCGATCCGATACACATCCAGGCCGGCATTGGCGCCGATCAGCGTCGCGGTCAGGGTCTTCCCCGTTCCCGGCGGGCCATAGAACAGGCAGCGGTATCCCGGCTTGACCGTCCGCTCCAGCCCCCAGTCCTCCATGATGGTTTTCGAATGCCGGAGCCAGGCGTTGATGTTTTCCACCTCGTCCAGCACGTCGTGGGTCAGCACCAGGTCTTCCCAGGTCAGCTTGGTCGTGATCCGCTTGGCCGGGAAGTTCATGCTGTAGTCCGGCTTGAGGTTCCGCCCCGTGGTGAAG
>JAGUYQ010000284.1 GCA_020061285.1 Betaproteobacteria bacterium | reverse complement strand
TTGAGTATGCGTTTGTGGATATCGGTGCGCATCGTGGGATCGGGTTTTGTCTTGATGGCGATAGTTTAGCAGGTTCAGCTCCCTGCCTTGCCCGGAAGGCGCATCGCCCCGTCCTCGAAGGTGCCCTGTTCGGCGTCCAGGTGGCAGGCGGTGCAGTTGGCTTTCGACGCCACCTTGGGGTTCCTCCAAACGGCTTCTGAAATGTCCCGGTGCTTCTTCCGCCAATAGGGGGTGTCGGTGATGCGCAGCGGCGTTTCCCCGGCGGGCAGCGAGCGGTTGATCTTGTAGGCGGCTTCGGTGAGGCCCCGGTCGGCGGCGTTGTTTTCCAGGAAGGCGAGGATTTCCCGCGAGGTGGCGGCGTCGAGGCCCAGGGTTTCGCCGAAGTGGCGATCCTGTTCGGCCATCATCCGCTGCCAGGAGCGGGCGGGCAGCAGGGAGGGATGAAAGGCCAGGTGGCAACCGCCGCATTCCGCCTGCCAGGTTTTATTGCTCGGCAGGGCTTGGCCGACGAAGGGGAGGTAGGGCTGCCGAGGGGTTTCCGTGGCATAGCCCTTGAAGTGCCAAACCCCTCCGGCCAGCACCAGGGCCAGCAGCACCAGGGCGCTGAAGCGGCGCGGGGAGGAGGCGGCCTGCTCGGGTTCCCCTTTCTTGCGGCCGGTGACCATGGCCTTGGCGAGGTTTTCCCGGTGTAGCAGGCTTTCCACCGCCACGCCGACGAGGTGCAGCCCCACCAGGGCGAGCATGGCGGAGGCCAGGCCTTCGTGGAGCTCCTTGAGGGCATGGCCGATGCCGTGGGAAATCATGCCGGCGAAGGGGCCGTGGTTTTCCTCCCCGCCCAGGGTCAGCAGGCCGGTGAGGCCGATAGCCAGGGTCAGGGCGAGGAGGCCGTAGATGGCCCAACTGCCGGCGGGGTTGTGGCCGATATGGCGCTTCCCTTTTCCCTGGAGCGTGTCGCCCAGGTAGGCGAGGGCCTCCTTCGGGCCGAAGAGAAAGGAGGAGAAGCGGGCGTAGCGGCTGCCGATTACGCCCCATGCCAGGCGAAAAGCCACCAGGCCGAGCATCAGGTAGCCGGCGAAAACATGCACCGCCAGCCAGGTGTCGGACTCGGCGGTGAGCCAGGCGACGGCGAAGGCGGCGGCGAGTAGCCAGTGAAAGAGGCGGGTGGGGAGGTCCCAGACGAGGATTTTTTGCATCGTGGTTTCTCCTAGCGGGGAATGCGTACCTTGTGCTCGGCGTAGTCGCCCTGCTCGGCGCCGGCGTGGCAGGCGGCGCAGTTGGCGGGGCCGCCCACCTTGGGCCGTTGCCACACGTCGGCGCGGATTTCGTCGTGTTGGCGCTGGAACCAGGCCGTCTCGGTGATGCGCAGGGGAGTGTCGGCGGGGGAGATGCCGCGCAGCACCCTGGCGGAGGTCCGGCTCGAAACCCGGTCGGCGCCCTGGCTGGCGAGGAAGGCGGTGATTTCCTTCGCCGTGGCGGCGTCCAGGCTGGCGTCGCTGCCGAAGTGGCGTTCCAGGCCGCCCATCAGGCGGCGCCAGGAGCGTTCCGGCAGCAGGGCGGGGGGATAGGCCACGTGGCAGGCGCTGCATTCGGCCTGCCATTTCGGATTGGCAACTGTGGGCGCGAGCTTGCCGCCGCCGTCGGCCAGGGCCGGGGCGGCGACGAAGAGGAGGGGAAGGATGAGCAGTTTTTTCATGGCGGACTCCTTATTTCACCGAGCGCAGGTAGGCGATGAAGTCGCCCTTTTCCTGGGCGCTGCATGCCCGGCCCTGGACGTCCTGGCAGTTGCGCTTGAACCATTTCTCCACCTTGGCTTGGTCGGTGAAGCGTTCCCCATTGGCGACGGGGGCCAGGGGGGCGATGGCCTTGGCGGTCTTTTCGTGGAGGCCTTCGGCTTTCGGGTTGTCGGTGTGGCAGGCGGCGCAACTGGAACCCTTGGCGCTCTTGGCGTGGTAGAACTGCTCGCCGCGGGCGGCGGAGAATTCCTTGAAGGCGGGATTCTGCTGCTTCGCCTCGGCGGCGTAGCCCTGCTGGATTTCCAACGGCGCGGCGGCGAAGGAGGGGAGGGCGGCGAAGAGGAGAAGGGTAGGAAGTAGGCGTTTTTTCATGGCGATATCCTCATTGGGGATGGGCGATGTTTGCAGGCTACGCCGCCATCCTTAACGCCGGCTTAAGCTTCGGCCATAATGCGGAAGTCAATAACAAGAGGGGAAAGCATGCACGCCGTCGAACAACTGATCGCCACCCTGTCCGGCTGGGTGTGGGGGCCGCCGATGCTGGCGCTGCTGGTGGGCACCGGCCTGTACCTGACCGTGATCTTGAGGGGGATGCAGTTCCGCGCCCTGCCCCACGCCCTGAGGCTGATCTGGCACAAGGAGCACGCGGGTTCCGGCGACATCAGCCACTTCGCCGCCCTGATGACGGCCCTGGCCGCCACGGTGGGCATCGGCAACATCGTCGGTGTGGCCACCGCCATCACCCTCGGCGGGCCGGGGGCGGTGTTCTGGATGTGGATGACCGGCCTGGTGGGGATGGCGACCAAGTATTCCGAGGCGGTGCTGGCGGTGAAATACCGGGAGAGGGGCGAGCACGGCATGCGCGGCGGCCCCATGTATTACCTCGCCAAGGGCGCCGGCCTGCCCTGGCTGGGGTGGCTGTTCGCCCTGTTCACCGCCCTGGCCACCTTCGGCATCGGCAACATGACCCAGGCCAACGCGGTGGCGAAGATTTTCCATGTCACCTTCGGCGTCGAGCCGTGGGTGACGGGGGTGGTGCTGATGGTGCTGACGGCCCTGGTGATCCTCGGCGGCATCAAATCCATCGGCCGTTTCACCTCTTTGCTGGTGCCCTTCATGATTCTGGGCTACGTGGGCGCGGCGCTGCTGGTGCTTGCCTTGAACGCGGCGGAAATCCCCGCCGCCCTGTCCCTGATCTTCACCCATGCCTTCACTCCCATCGCCGCCGGGGGCGGTTTCGCCGGGGCGACGGTGGCGGCGGCGATGCGCTTCGGTATCGCACGGGGGGTATTCTCCAACGAATCGGGCCTGGGGTCCGCTCCCATCGCGGCGGCGGCGGCCCGCACCCACGACCCGGTGAAGCAGGCCCTGGTGTCCATGACCCAGACCTTCATCGACACCCTGGTGGTGTGCTCCATGACCGCCCTGGTGATCCTCACCGCCACCCCCTGGACCCAGGGAACGGGCGCCGAGCAGTTGACCAGCGCCAGCTTCGCCGAGACCC
>JAGUYQ010000184.1 GCA_020061285.1 Betaproteobacteria bacterium | reverse complement strand
CGCATGGGCATCCGTGCGCGCCGCAGCCGCTCGATGCGGCACCGCAAGTCCGCATCGACGGTGGTGCGCGTTCGATGGGGCCGGGAACTGCGGTCGGCCAGCCCGGCCTCACCGAGCGCAGCAAAACGCTGCTGCCACTTGCGCGCCGTTCGGACGCTGATCCCCGCCGCCGAAGCCGCAGGGGCAAGTCCGAGAGAAGGGATGCGCTCAATCAAAAGCTTGCGTCCTTGGAACGTGGTTCTGGCATTCTTATGGCTGTTCATCCGGTTGTCCTCCTGGGATTGCTGAAGCGTCGAGAACTCCAGTTTCCCAGAAACTTCCGGGTGAACAACCTATTGAAACACTACATCTACCAAGGCGAAGGGGCGTCGGTTTTCACCGACTATTTCGCCAAGAAGCATTCCAAGAGGAAGCTGTTTCCGTGGGAAATCAGTCCGCTCTATAAAACGCTTTATGGCCGGAAAACGTGAAGCGCCGCATGGGCTGTATTCAAGGAATCCGGTGGTCACCCGCCAGGCATGGGCAAACCAATTCCCAGCCCGCCGAATGGGGTCAGTTTCCACGAGATCATTGGCATGGGCTCCGACGGCGTACTGTTTGGCGGCGGAGTTGGCGTGGACAACGACACGAACTCCAACCTCGTGTCATATGTCCGCTAGAGTCTTGATTTCTGGTTTTTGCGGTTAACCATCCCGCGCGGAGAGAGTTTAGGAGAACAAGATGAACACGAGCGGGACAAAAAAGGCAACGTTTTCCGTCGATGACGTGTTGGCGGATGCGGAGCAAGCGGTCAAGGAAGGCAAGACACGGTTGTTGAGCCAGACGCTCTACCAGTTTCTTCCGGATGACGACAAACTGATTATTCAGGATTTTGATGTGATCGTTCTTTCCGGCGACTGTCGCCATGACATCCCAGGGCTGACGCTGAAGTCGATTCGCCGGGCCCGCAATCCCAAGGGCAGTTATTTCGAATGCGAGGATGTCACGGGGGTGAGGAATGCCATCCAGGGAAAGGGGAAGGAAGGGGTCGGGAAGAAACTCAACATTACCGCTGGCTCGAACGGCTTGATGAATGTCCACCTGAAAACCTCCAAATTGCATTCCGGGAAAATTTATGCGTTCAGGCTGGATTACGATGTGCCGCTTGGCCGGGAAAACACCTCGCAATTGATGTTTTCCGGAGCGATTCAGCCATCCGATTATCATGGGATTTGCCGGGCGCTCAGCCTGCCGCCGGACGCGAAGAAGACCATGGAGGTCGTTGTGTTCTCAACACGCCATTTCTCCGCCTGGTTTTACGACCCGGCCAAGAACGAATATTTCCCGCACGTCCAGGAGTCCGAATCCATGGCGGATCAGGGTTATTGGGCACGGCGCTTCTTCGATTACGAGATCACGGGAGAAACCCAACGTGCCCGGTATTTTTCGATGTTTGTGAATCTCTGCCCGGAAGAAAGCATTTATCCCCATGCGGGCAACTGGGACACGATAGGAGAGGACCCGCTGGGGATTGGTTGAACGGCTACGGTGGTCACCCGCCAGGCATGGGCAAATCACCCCCCGCCCAGGGGATTGAACGCTTTCAGTTCCTCAATCCAGTCGAAATCCCCGGTGTTGGCCGTGGCTAGGCGATATTCCCGGTCCAGGCAGGTGGCGGCGATGAGGGCATCGCCCAGGGTGAGCTTCCGCCGCTGGCGCAGTTGGATGGCGATTTCGTAGCAGGCGGGGGTGAGGTAAACCAGTTCCAGGGTGTCCAGCAATTCGGCGAGGGCCCCTTTCTCGGCCTCTTGCAGCTTGTGATAACCGAGAATCTCGACCCGGCTGACGATTGAAACCTTGGGCAGGGTATCCAGTAGCCACTGGCGAAGTTTGGCGTGCTCCGGCTGGATGGCGTAGATGAGGATGTTGCTGTCTGCCAGCACCATGCTTATTCGCGGCCGGGCAAGGGGCGGTCTGCCCGCTGTTCGCGCTGCCACTCGGCGGGGTTGATGTTGGCGAAGGGCTGGAGGGCGACGAGCCGTTCGAGCGTGCCGGAGAGTTTCAGGCGGCGCTGGTGGTCATCCATGGCGCCTTGCCGGTTTTTTTGCTCCAGGTACAGCACGTAGTCGAGAACCTCTCCCTGAAGCGCGACGGGTAGCTTTTCCACATGCTGCTGAATGGTTTGTTCGAGTTTCATGGCAGGCCCTTTCTCAATCAAAGCATACACTACGCATCTTCGCCCCGCCTAGAGGAGCGCTGAATTTATTCCAACTGTGTTCCCTCGGGTTAAAGGGTCAGCGTGGGCTGGCACGCGATGCGCGGACACGATTACGATGAATTAGCCTGTGATTGATTAGGCGCTATTCGGGTGATATTCTTACCTGGTATTACACGGAGGTCGCCATGGAAATCACATCGGTTACAAGCAAAGGGCAGGTCACCATTCCCAAGTCGTTGCGCCAACAGTTGGGGCTGCGGCAGGGCAGCAAGGTGGAGTTTTCCTTGGTGGGGGATCACGTGGAATTGCGGGTCAAAAGCACTCCCGCCGAGGTGCCGGCCAGCGGCTTTGGTATGCTCAAGAGCAAAAAGCCGGCGGTGCCGGCCGACTTTGACCCGGCTGAACTCTTGAAGCCATGATCGGGCTGGATACCAACGTTCTCGCTCGCTACTACATCCAGGACGAGGGCGACGAGGAAGCTGCCAAGCAACACGAAGCCGCCCGCCGCCTAATCGAATCCGGCCAACCGCTTATGGTCTGCAAGACGGTGGTGCTGGAATTGGAGTGGGTGATGCGGGGTTATTACGGCTTCAGTTCTGCAGAAGTAACAACGGCTTTTCGTCATTTGCTCAGCTTGCAGCAAGTTACCATCGAAGACCGGGAGACTGTGGCGCAGGCGATTTCTTGTGCCGACGAGGGATTGGACCTTGCCGACGCGTTGCATCATGCCAGTTACCGAAGCTGTGAGCGCATGGCGTCCTTCGACGACCGCAAGTTTGTCCGTAGGGTTAAGCGCATGGGCTTGACACCTAGCGTCATTATCCCTCAATAGCAGGCTTTGTTGCTCGGTCTTGCGAGCTTAGTAGGCTATTACTCTTCCTGCAGTTAAAATATTACTTTTGCTTTGTTAACTGGAACCCAATTTTGAGCGGCATCACCATCGCCCTGTCCAAGGGCCGCATTTTCGAGGAAACCAAGCCCCTCCTGGCGGCGGCGGGCATCGTGCCCCTGGAGGACCCGGAGTCCTCCCGCAAGCTGATCATCGGCACCAACCTGCCGGAGGTGCGCCTGATCATCGTCCGCGCCACCGACGTGCCCACCTATGTCCAGCATGGCGGCGCCGACATGGGCATCGCCGGCAAGGACGTGCTCTACGAGCACGGCGGGGTGGGGCTCTATCAGCCCCTGGATTTGCAGATCGCCAAGTGCAAGATGATGGTGGCGGTGCCGGCGGGCTTCGATTACGAGGGTTCGGTGAAGCAGGGCGCCCGCCTCAAGGTGGCCACCAAGTACGTCAAGGTGGCCCGGGAACACTTCGCCCGCAAGGGGGTCCACGTGGACCTCATCAAGCTCTACGGCTCTATGGAGCTGGCGCCCCTGGTGGGGCTGGCCGACGCCATCGTCGATCTGGTGAGCACCGGCGGCACCCTGAAGGCCAACAACCTGGTGGCGGTGGAGGAGGTCATGCCCATCAGCTCCCGCCTGGTGGTCAGCCAGGCGGCCCTGAAATTAAAAAGGGCAAGCATCCGGCCCATCATCGACACTTTCGCCAAGACCGTGGCGGAAAGGGCCTGACCACAGAAGAGGAAAAACCTGGACAGGATGAACGGGATGGGCAGGATTTACAGGATAAAATCCTGCCCATCCTGAAAATCATGTAAATCCTGTCGAAAGATTTTTGGATTTCCTCTGTTAAACTTCCGTTTTCCGCCTGTTTCGCCGAACCCATCATGCTGAACATCAAACGCCTGTCTTCCGCGGAGCCCGATTTCCTGGCCCGTCTGTCGCAACTGCTGGCCTTCGAAGGGGCCCAGGACGAATCCGTCGATCGCGTCGTCGCCGACATCCTGGCCGACGTGAAGCATCGCGGCGACGCTGCCGTGCTGGACTACACCCGCCGTTTCGACAAGCTGGAAGCCGATTCCATGGCGGTCCTGGAACTGCCCCAGGAACGCCTCCGTGAAGCCCTGGATCGCTTGCCCGCCGACCAGCGCCAGGCCCTGGAAGTGTCCGCCCAGCGGGTGCGGGCCTACCACGAAAAACAGAAGATGGAGTCCTGGAGCTACCGGGAGGCCGACGGCACCCTCCTCGGCCAGCAGGTCACGGCCCTGGACCGGGTAGGTTTATACGTGCCCGGCGGCAAGGCGGCCTACCCCTCTTCGGTGCTGATGAACGCCCTCCCCGCCAAGGTGGCCGGCGTGGGCGAGCTGATCATGGTGGTGCCGACACCGGGCGGCCACGTCAACGACCT
>JAGUYQ010000200.1 GCA_020061285.1 Betaproteobacteria bacterium | reverse complement strand
GAAATCCGGCGTCTTGAGGGCGGCGGCGATGTCCCGCAGGCCGTTGTGGCCGGCGTGGCCGCCGCCCTTCTTGAGCTTGGCCGCGCCCGGCGGCAGGTCCAACTCATCGTGGACCACCAGTATCTCGGCCGGGGCGATCTTGTAGAACCCGGCCAGTGCCGCCACCGAACGCCCGCTGGCGTTCATGTAGGTCTGGGGCTTGAGGAGCCACACCTCCTGCCGCTCCAGGGACGTCTTTGCCGCCTGGCCGTGGAACTTGGCCTCGGCGCGAAAAGCGGCATGGCCGTCCGCCGCCAGCCGCTCCACCAGCCAGAAGCCGGCGTTGTGGCGGGTGTCTTGGTATTCCTTGCCGGGATTGCCCAGGCCGACGATGAGCCGGATGCCGTTGTCCATGGTTCCTGTCGCTGCCGCTCAAAAAACAAGGCCCGTCGCAGGGGCGACGGGCCGTTGCCAGGATGCTCGCGCCGCTTACTCCGCAGCCGCCTCGCCCTCGCCTTCGGCAGTGCTCAGACCGCCACGGGGCACGGGGATGGAAACCACCGCCTTGTCGTTGCCGTGGGCCAGATCGACGAACTCGACGCCCTTGGGCAGCTTGAGCTGGGACAGGTGGATGGAGTGGCCGGCTTCCAGGTCGGCCAGGTCCACTTCGATGAACTCGGGCAGGTCCTTGGGCAGGCAAGCCACGTCGGCTTCGGTCATCACGTGGGTGACGGTGCTGTGGGCCAGCTTCACGCCGGGTGCGACGTCGGCGTTGGCGAAGTGGAACGGCACCTTCATGTGGATTTTTTCCTTGGCGTTGATGCGCTGGAAGTCCACGTGCAGCACTTCGGGCTTGTAGGCGTGCATCTGGGTGTCGCGCAACAGCACTTGCAACTTCTTCTTGCCGAGGAGCAGAGTCAGGACGGAAGCGTGGAAGGCTTCGTTGCGCAGGCTGTGGTACAGCTCGTTGTGGTCCAGGTCGATGGCGACGGCGTCTTCGCCCCCGCCATAGACGATACCGGGAACACGGCCAGTGCGACGCAGGCGGCGGCTCGCACCCGTTCCCTGCAATTCGCGCTCATTGGCGTTGATTTCGAGTTTCATCGTTTTCTCCTAAATGACGCCGCCCGCGACCAGGCGACGTGTTGCAAAAGCGGAGCCGGTTGCCCGTCCCCGCGAAACTTTACTCCATGAAGAGGGAGCTGACGGATTCGTCGTTGTTGATGCGGCGCACCGTCTCGGCCAGCAGTTCGGCGATGCTGATCTGGCGGATGCGTCCGCAGCGCTTGGCTTCCTCCCGCAGGGGAATGGTGTCGGTGACCACCAGTTCGTCCAGGGCGGAGTTCTCCACCCGCTCCACCGCCGGGCCGGACAGCACGGGGTGGGTGCAATAGGCGCGGACGCTGGCGGCGCCGTGCTCCTTGAGGGCGTTGGCGGCCTCGCACAGGGTATTGGCGGTATCCACCAAGTCGTCCATCAGCACGCAGTTGCGGCCCTTGACGTCGCCGATGATGTGCATCACCTTGGCCACGTTGGGCTTGGGACGGCGCTTGTCGATAATGCCCAGGTCGCAGTCCAGGCGCTTGGCGATGGCCCGTGCGCGCACCACGCCGCCCACGTCCGGCGACACCACCATCAGGTTGTCGAAATTGTTCTTCCAGATGTCGCCCAGCAGGATGGGGGCGGCATAAATGTTGTCCACCGGGATGTCGAAGAAGCCCTGGATCTGGTCGGAATGCAGGTCCATGGTCAGCAGGCGGTCCACGCCGACGCGGGCCAGCATGTCGGCCACCACCTTGGCGGTGATGGGCACACGGGCGGAGCGGGGGCGGCGGTCCTGGCGGGCGTAGCCGAAATAGGGGATGACGGCGGTGATGCGGCCGGCGGAGGCGCGCTTGAGGGCATCGACGATGACCATCACTTCCATCAGGGTCTCGTTGGTGGGGGCGCAGGTGGACTGCAGCACGAACACGTCCTTGCCGCGCACGTGGTCGAGAATCTCGACCATCACCTCGCCGTCGCTGAAGCGGCCCACCGTGGCGCGCCCGAGGCGGGTGTTGAGATGCTTCGCCACATCCTCGGCAAGCTTGGGATTCGCATTGCCGGTAAAGATAATCAAGTCGCGGTTCGCCACGCCCATCCCCTGAAAGAAAAAAGCGTGTAACCAGGAAGATACACGCTTTTATTTTTTGGCTGGGGCGGCTGGACTCGAACCAACGAATGCCGGAATCAAAATCCGGTGCCTTACCAACTTGGCGACGCCCCAAGAAACCTAGCTTGCAAATTCGTACAACGGGTGCCGGTCCAACCCGGCGGCCACGAATCCCTGCATGGATTCCGGCCTGGCGTCGAGCACCCGCTGCGCTTCCTCCCGCGTCGCGAACGCGGCGAAAACACAGGCGCCCGACCCGGTCATCCTGGCGTCGCCGAATCCCTTCAGCCAACCAAGATACTCGGCCACTGGCGGGTGCTTGCGGCACACCACCGGTTCGAGGTCGTTATGACCCTGGCCCGTCGAAAAGTCCGCTATTCTGATGGGAATCGTATTCCGTGTCAATTCCCGGTCGGCAAAAATTTCCGGGGTCGAAACATGGACCGGCGGCACCAGCACCACATACCACGCCGGGGCCAGTTCCACCGCCTGCAGCACCTCCCCCACCCCCTCGGCGAAAGCGCTGCGGCCGAAGACGAACACCGGCACGTCGGCCCCCAGGACAAGGCCCAGCCGTTGCAGTTCCGCCCGCGGCAGATTCAACTGCCATAGGCGGT
>JAGUYQ010000103.1 GCA_020061285.1 Betaproteobacteria bacterium | reverse complement strand
GAGGATGGGGGTGCCCACGCGAAGGGCGTCGAAGGCCAGGGTATGGGCGTTGTAGGGATAGGTGTCGAGAAACAGGTCCGCCAGCGCCAACCGTCCCAAGTAGCGGCGGTAGTCCGCTGAGCCTGCAAAGACCAGGCGCTCGGGCGTGACACCCGCCGCCCTCGCCATCTCGCGCAGGGACGCTTGCAAGGAGGGATGCTCGGCCAGTATCCAGAAGACGGAGCCCGGAACGTCGGCCAGGATGGCAAGCCACGTCTTGACCATCTCCGCCGAGAACTTGTTGGCGCGATTGAAGCAGGCGAACACGAACCCGTCTTCAGGCAGCCCGCACGCCTTGCGCGACAGGGGTTCCGGCTCGCCAGGCTTGTCGTCGGGCGCCCAATAGCAATGGGGAAGACGCACCACCGCCTCGCTGTAATAGTGTTCCAATTCGGCGGGAATCACGAAACCATCGGCGATCAGGTAATCCACCGCGGCATAGCCGGTGGTGCCGGGATAACCCATGTAGGTGGCCTGCACCGGCGCCGGGCGAAAGCCCAGCACGCCGAGCATGGACTCCCGTGTGTGGCCGTTGAGGTCCACCAGGATGTCCACTTGGTCCTGGGCGATAAGGGACGCGACTTCTCGCTGCGAGAGCCCGGCGACATCGCGCACGCAATCCGCCGCCCGCCGGATGCGCTGGGAAATTTCCGATCCGTCATCGGCCCGCCCCACGTAGGCTTTAACGATAAAGTCGCCGCGGTCGTGCTTTTCCAAAACGCCCGCCATCACGCGAGCCAGCGCATGGTTGTCAAAATCGGACGATAAATAGCCGATGGTCAACGCCTTTCCGCCGCTGCCCGCCTGCGTTCTGGGAGCCACCGCTGGCAATGACTTCGCGGCATTTCTGGCCGTTGCCAGCAGCAGTTCGCCCTCGTCCACCAAGCACAGCATTTCAAAGGGCGTGGCGCCGACACCTTCCCCTTGCGCCCCCAAGGAAAGCAACCGCCTTTTCGCTTCCCCCTGGCCGGCGAAATCGCCAACGAGGGGCATCACCTCCGCCGCGAAGCCCAATGCCTGGCCGTCGTCGGGACAACGGGCCAGGCAACGCTTCAGGTCATCGACCGCGTCCTCCAACCGGCCCTGGCCGCGATAAATGCGGGCACGGGTAAACAAGGCTGGGCAGCAGTCAGGATGATGCTCAAGACAATGGGCGATATCCGCCAGGGCCTCATCCACGCGCCCTTGGTCGCGATAGACGCTGGCACGGTTATGCAGCGCCACTTCGCTGTGGGGGTCCATCGAAAGCGCCCGGAGAAAGCAATCATGGGCCGCGCCGTCGTTTCCTTCATTGTGAAAAACAAGCGCGGCCATGACCAGCGACTCGGCGTCGCCTGCCTGCATGAAGGCTTCAATCGCCGCCGCCGTTTCGCCTAAAGCGAAATGGGCGCGCCCCAGGAGCTTTTTCAGTTCCGGCGACGGGCAAAGCGTGACGCCGGCCCTGGCTTCGTCCCGCGCCTCCTGCGCCTTGCCGAGTTCCAGCAGAAGCAAGGTCGCGTTGACCCAAGCCGCTTCGAGCGTCGGGTCGCCCTGCAAGGCCCGGCGATAGTGGCGCAGCGCATCCAAAGAACGCCCTGCCGCCCGGTCGAGATTGCCTTGCAGCAAGTGCGCCGAGGGGTGGCCGGGGACGAGGCGCAGGGTTTGGCTTGCCGCGTCCCTGGCCTCTTCCAGCCGCCCGGCAAGGCGCAGGGCCTCGCCGAAATTGAGCCATGGGCGGTGATCGGCAGGCTTCCTCGCCGCCGAGCGGCGAAGGAAATCGATGGCCTCCGCCAAGCGGCCAAGCTGCAAGAGCAGCGTGCCGTACAGAAACAGTGCTTCGCCATCCTCTTCGCCCCCGGCTGCAAGGGCCTGTCGATAAGCGTCCTCCGCCTCCTGGAAGCGGCCCTGGCGATGGGCGGCGAGCCCTTGGTCCAGCAGGGGATTCATTCACTCCCCCGCGCTTGGCACCAGAGCCGCCACATTTGACGGTAGGCTGTTTCGAGATTCCGGGTAAAGTTTTTTTCGTTCATCAACGGTGAAGCCTGCATCTGCTGCCTCAACCCCGCTCTTGTTCGAGCCAGGGAGGAGATATCCCCCGCCAGGGCGCAGGCAATTTCGACGAACGCATCGGGCGCGCCCGCTATCCACTCCGGCCTGCCCAAGGCCGTGAGCAGGCTTCTTCCCCCCCGCGACGCGGCCCGCCCGCCGCTCAAGGTCACGACCGGCAACCCTTGCCACAAGGTATCGCACGTGGTCGTCCCGCCGTTGTAGGGGAAGGCGTCGAGGGCGATGTCAGCCAGGGAAAACGCCTCCCAGTACCCCCCTAGGGGCAGCTTCCCCTGGAAAAGCAGGCGCTCGGCCTCCACCCCGTGGCCTCGAAACACCGAAGCAATGCGCCCGCGCGCCCAGCCCTCCGGCACGCCCACCATGAGCATGCGGGAAGCCTCCAAGCTTTGCAGCACCCGCGCCCAGAGGGAAAGGGTTTCGTCGGTCACTTTCGCCACGTTGTTGAAGGAGCTGAAAGTCACCCGGCCGTTCTGCAACGCGGGCAGTGCGCCGGGAGGCGGCATGCCGTCGAAGGGGTGGTAACACCACTGGCTATGGGGAAGGCGCATCAAGCATTCGGAGTAAAATACCTCGTCTTTCCCCTCTGGGTCGGCCTGTGCGTCGGTAAGACGCCAATCCATGGCCGCCAATCCCGTCGTGTTGAGGTAGCCCAACCACGTCGCCTGTATCGGCGCGGGTTTACGGGCAAAAACCCCCAGGCGGTTGCCCGCCGTATGGCCGGCCAAATCCACCAGGATGTCGATGCCCTCCCTCTGGATGCGCTCGGCCACCGCCTCATCCGCCAAGCCGGCGATATCCCACCAGCGGTCGGCCAGGGTCTTCAGGTGTTCGGTTTGTGCATCGGCGGTCGAGTGGTTATAGAGGCATAGGACTTCAAAACGGCTTCGATCATGGCAACGCAAGACCGGTTCGATAAAGTTCGCCACCGGATGGAAGCGGAAATCCGGCGAGAGGTAGGCAAGGCGCAGTTTCCGCTCGGGGTCGGGCTGATTGGCGTGCCGCGGCCAGTCGGGCATCAGCCCTTGCTCGAAGCGCGCGGCGAAGTCCCG
>JAGUYQ010000174.1 GCA_020061285.1 Betaproteobacteria bacterium | reverse complement strand
ACCGGGCGCGGCGCCTCGTGGCAGCGGGAGCGGGGGAAGTATTTTGCTTTTGAGTGGCGGTAGGGAGAGAGGGACAGAAAGGCGCTGTTCAGCTCACCAGCTTATCGTAGTCGGCGTGGCTGCCGACCCAGAACCAGAGGACACCCTCATCCACGTCTATGCCCAGGGCGCGGAAGTGAAGCCCCACGCGGACCGACCAATAACGACCGATTTTCTTGAAGTGCAAAGAGGGGTGGTGGGGATTGGTTTTCAGTAAGGCGAAATTCCGGTCGGCGGTCTCGCGAACGCTTTTAGGGAGTTGCCGATGGCAATCCCAAAAGGCCGGCGAGGCGTAGTGCTTCAAAGCTCGGAGCAGCGGCCGGCGCGGAAAGCCTGGAGGGCGTCGTTGGCGAGGGTATCGAGTTTCCCGGATTGGGAATCTTCCTTGATCTGGCTGTCCCAAGCCTCGGCGTCGAATTTGGCGAACCAGTCACGGAAGGCCGCTAATTCCGATGATGAGAGCTTCCCGATTTCCTGTTCGATAAGTTCGACCTTGCCCATGGTGTACTCCAAAAACTCAATTGCAACAAAAGTATAGCATTCCACTTCTATAGTCCATAGCCTAAAGAGGAAATAGAAGCTGACCCCTAGCTCACGTGCGCTTTTGAGTGGAGGTAGGGGGAAAGGGGAGTAGAGAGGGGGTAACTGATCTTTGCTCCTATTCCATATCGCAGTGCACTAACCTAGTTTTTCAGTCTAGTGAAATCCGAAGGAAGAACTCCCTCCGGAGTTTTCGGAGGGTTTAGGCGGCTCTCCCTGGTATTCTGGTACCAGTGCTACGTTGGCCGCACGCTTTTGGGCAATTTCCTGAGCGGCTTTCTCCAAAGAAAGGAAACGGCTGGCGGTATCCGGATGGGAACTCCCATGTCCGATGGCACGGGGATGTTCGACAGCCATTTTGCGCCAAAAAGAGGGGGAGGAATTAACATCGTAGCCGGCCCGTGCGGCATAGTAGAGCCCTACGTAGTCGGCCTCGGCTTCAAACTCCTGACTGAAGGCCATGCCACCAATGTCTCCGGCGGCCCGGGTTACATCAACACCGGTACGGGCAAGTATGATGGCTCCAAGGAGCGTTCCAATCAGGCGGTTCCCCATCTGTTTTTTCAGATGGCCCATGGTATTGTGGGCGAGCTCATGTCCCAGGACGAGAGCGAGCTCATCGTCGTTTTCTGCAAAACGTATCATGCCCGTGGTGATGATGATGCGATTGCCGTCTGCAAAGGCGTTGACCTGATCGTCATTTTGCAACTCGACAGAGTAATCGCACACTTTGTCCGCGTTGACTGTAAGAGGAATGTCTTTCCCGGCCCGACGGATCGTGAGGGAAACGGGTTTGTTTTCTTTCAAGGATGTCTTGGCGGTTTCATGCAAAGCTGCGTCAGCTTCCTTGCCGTTGGAAAAAGTTTTGCTGGCAACGGCAACAATCTTGTCTCCTGGTTTTATGCCGGCAAGGTCGGCAGGCTGACCGGGGAGTACGAACAGGACCGTGGCCGTTTCAGATACCCCCCAGAGCCGCCCCGCCGCCTTTTGCATTTCGTCCCTATAATTGTCTTTGGTTGTCACGGACATGCCAAAGGAGGGAATGGTTTTATCTCCGCAGAGCGGAGCGGTCTGCTCCAAGATGTTGTGAGCAACGGACATTACCCGTAATTGACGTTTGAGTTGTTCGCGCAGGGCCAGTTCGCGTTGTTTTTCTTTTTCCGCTTCGGATTGGCTCTGATCAATGGCGATTTGTTTAGTAACTGGAGCACACGCGGATAGCGCAATAGAAAGGGTCAATAAGACCCAAAGTCGAGTTTTTTTCATTCCCCCTCCCATTAATTATTTTGTTGTGTTGTAACGAGCAGTAGAAAATTCAAGGCCCCCTTTGCCTGCTCGCCGCACAAAAGAGGTTTGTTTTTTACCCTTCCACCTTCCCGGTGAACTGCCCGTTCTTCACTTCCACCGTCAGCATGGTGCCGCAGTGCTTGCACACCACGTACTGGCGGCCGTTCTTCACGGTGACGAGGTAGGTTTCTTCTTTTTCGCACTTGGGGCATTTCACCGTGTTGTTGCCTTGAGCCATTTTTGTCTTCCCTTGGTTGTCGGTTGTAAAGGAGCCACTATAAACCATCTATTGCCCGATGGCATTAGGGGAAATACTAAGCTGGATAGGGCTTTAGGCCACTTCCAGCCAGAAGGTGACGGGACCGTCGTTGACCAGGGCCACCTGCATGTCGGCGCCGAAAACGCCGCTCTGCACGGTGGGGTGGACCTCGCGGGCCAGGGTGAGGAGATGGTCGAAGAGGGCGCGGCCCTGTTCCGGCGGGGCGGCGGAGGAGAAGCTGGGGCGGGTGCCCTTGCGGGTATCGGCGGCGAGGGTGAACTGGGGCACCAGCAGCAGGCCGCCAACCGTATCGGCCAAGCTGCGGTTCATCTTGCCCTCTTCGTCGAGAAAGACGCGGTAGCCGAGGAGGCGCTCCAGCAGGCGCTTGGCGGTGGCCTCGGTGTCGGGCTTCTGCACCCCCACCAAGACCAGGAGGCCGGGGCCGATTTCGCCGACGATTTGCCCATCGACGGTAACGCTGGCTTGGGTGACGCGCTGCAAGAGGCCGATCATGGTTTTCCCTCTCCCCGACCCTCCCCCGCTTGCGGGGGAGGGGGTGTTGTCAGTCGTTCCACAGCCAGGCCGCGCCCCGCACCCCGCCGGAATCTCCGTGGACGTTGCGCAGAAGGCGGGTATCCACCCGGTCGGAGAAGACGTGGCGGCCCCACAGCCGGGGAACGTTGTCGTACAGCCGTTCCAGGTTGGAAAGACCGCCGCCGAGGACGATCACTTCCGGGTCGAGAAGATTGATGACGTGGGCCAAGCCCCGGGCGAGGCGGTCCTCGTAGGCTTGAAGGCTGGTTTCACAGGCGGCGTTGCCTTGGGCGGCTTGGTCGGCGATGGCCTTCGCTTCCAGCCGTTCGCCGTGGGCGGCCTGGTGCAGGCGGGAGAGGCCGGGGCCGGAAAGGAAGGTTTCCAGGCAGCCGTGTTTGCCGCAGTAGCAGGGCGGGCCGGGAAGTTCGTCGGGGCGGGGCCAGGGCAGGGGGTTGTGGCCCCACTCGCCGGCGATGGCGTT
>JAGUYQ010000051.1 GCA_020061285.1 Betaproteobacteria bacterium | reverse complement strand
CCCGCAGCGGGCTACGCGGTAGACATCACCCGCGAGGCGGAAGTGGAAGCCAACTGCGCCGCCTTGCTAGCCCGTTACGGCCGCATCGACGGCTTGGTCAACAATGCTGCCAACAACCCCAAGGTGGAGGGTGACGGGAGCAAGAATTTTTCCCGCCTGGAGAACTTCCCGTTGGCGGCATGGGATGCCGACGTGGCCGTGGGGTTGACCGGCGCATTCCTGTGCGCAAAACACTATGGCGCCGCCATCGCCCGCCAGGGGGGGAGCATCGTCAACATTTCCTCGGATCTCGGCCTGATCGCTCCGGACCAACGTTTGTACCGAAAACCCGGTCTGCCGGAAGATCAGCAACCGGTGAAACCTGTCACCTATTCGGTGGTGAAATCCGGCCTGATTGGCCTTACCCGCTACCTAGCCACTTACTGGGTTGAGCAGGGCGTTAGATGCAACGCCCTGTGTCCCGGTGGGGTGGAAAACAACCAGAATCCCGATTTCCTCAAGGAGGTCGCCAGCCGCATTCCCATGGGCCGAATGGCCCGTCCCGATGAGTATCAGGGGTCGCTGTTGTTTTTGTTGGGCGCTGCATCCAGCTATGTGAATGGCGCCGTCCTAGCGGCGGATGGCGGTCGGACTACTTGGTAGCATCATGCCGCTGCTGAAGCGCGTGCGGCGGGGGTTGGCGCCGCTTTGGCTGAGTTATCTCAACAAGTCCCTGCGTTCCCATCGGAAGCTTGCGGCAGCGGCCAGGGGACTCGGACTCCCGCAGCTTGAAGCCAATCCACTCCGGCAGCGGAAATCTTCCGACACCCTGTTCATTCTGGGCAGCGGTTCGTCGGTGCTAGGTTACGGTGACGACGAGTGGGTGGAGATCGCCGGTCACGATTCCCTGGGATTCAATTATTGGATTTTGCATCCCTTTGTTCCGACTCACTATATCTTCGAGCTGACCAAGTTCGATTGGGACTTGCCGTGCATTACGCATAACCTGGCCGAGCGCAGGGATTTCACGTCTCGGGCGAATCTTTATATGAAGGATGCGGAGCGTTTTGATGGTGCGACCATTCGCGATGCCGTGCGTTCCTTGCCCGACTTTGGTAGCAACCCCCTGCATCTGCTGTGGGAGGCGGAGATTCCCGGCGACACTGTTCCCGCCTTTACCCAAGCGGTGATTGGCTTGGAGCGTATGGGGGCCTTCTCCGGTGGGCGTTGGTGGGCGGTTCCGCGGAAGAGGGCTACCTTGTTCTTTGCCATCAACTTGGCGGTGAGGGCGGGTTATAAGCGCATCGTCCTGTGCGGCGTGGACCTGAACAACACCAACTACTTCTTCAAGACGGAAGGTTTCGTGGCGCCGTCCGGCCTATGCATCCCTCCTGATTACCAGTCGGGACCGGTTCACAAGACCAACAACCCCGTCCACGGCGAACTCACCATCAGCGCCATTCTGGACGTGTTCGACCGCGTCGTTCTACAGCCCAGGGGCATCGCATTGAGCGTGGTCAAGGCGTCGTCGGCCCTACATCCGCGCTTTCCCTGCTATTTTAGCTGATCGTACTCGGCTACTGCCGGGCCACCTTTTCGAAGTGTTCCAGATAACGCTCGATGGCATAGTCGTTTCGGAACCGCGCGAGGAATGAGTCGTTGATGGGCGGGTAGGACTCCAGCGCTTTACGGATGTTGCGTGCCAGGGCGGCCACATCGCCGACCGGTGAAAGAAACTCGGCGAATTCGCCGGTAAGTATTTCGCTCGGGCCGGTTGGGCAGTCTGTGCTGACTACCGGTGTGCCGAGAATCAAAGACTCAATCAGAACAGTGGGCAGTCCTTCGCTTTCCGATGCCATGGCGAAAAGCGCAGCGTGTTTTACCCACGGGTAGGGGTTTTTCTGGAAGCCGGTGAAAATGATGCGGTCTTCCCCCCCCAGTTTCCGAATCAGGGTTTTCAGGTGCTCCAGGTAACGCTCTTCCTTTTCGTCCGTCGTGCCGCCTACGAGTACCAGTTTGTGGGGAACGCCGGATTCCACGTAGGCGCGCACCAGCAACTCCTGGTTCTTGCGGCCGCCGATTCGTGCGGCGTAAACAATGTAAGGTTCATTGGGGACGGGGGCCGCTTCTTCTCCCAGCTTGCGCAGGGTGTCGAAGTCGAAAGGGTTGTAGATGACCGTGATGGAGGCGGGACGGAGGCCGACTTCCTCCAATAATTCCCGTTTCATCGCTTCGGTGATGGCGACGATGTGGCGTCCGCTGTAAATGCGGCGGAATTTTCCTAACCAGCGAAAATGGCGGATGGCTCGCTTGAGGCCGGTCTTGTTGCCAATCTTGCAGCCCAGGAAATGCAACATGGAGTTGCGGTAGCGGATGAAGACATAGGGCAGCCTGGCGATGCCCGACAGGCGATCCATCTCCTCCGCGTTGGAAATGAAAAAATCGAAGGGTTTGCCGTCGGCCTCGATGGCCGCGACTTCCTGCCTTAAGCGTCTCGCCAGCAGCAGCTTGTTGAGGGGACGGGATTTTACCAACTTGCCATTCTCGGACAGGGCGTGGATGCGCATGTCGCCAGTGTCGTGTTCGATTTCGTTGCGCACGATGAAAACATGCACATCATGGCCGAGGGCGGTAAATTTTTCGGCGAAATTGAGCGCGACCCGCTCGGCGCCCCCGCCGATGAGAGAGTCGACCAGGAGGCCGATGCGTTTCTTGCCTAGATTCGGCGAACTCATGATTCGGTCTGCTTTCAACGGTTATTCAAAATACGGTCATACACGGCGTCCACACGCTTGACCATTGCTTCGTCGCTGTAGTGGTCGCGCACGTGCTGCGCTCCTTTGGAACCCAGATGGAGGGTGTTTGGCCAATCGGCAACGCGCTCCGTGATCTTGGCGGCCAGCGCTTGGGCATCGCCGGGAGACACTGTGACGCCATATTCGTCATCCCCCAGCACCTGGCGAACGCCCCCAACCGAGGTGGCGATGACCGGCAGGCCCGCGGCTATGGCCGATAGCATGGCAAGGGATAGACCTTCCCATAATGAGGGCATGACAAACAGATTCATGGCGCGAAACAGATCCCCCAAGTCGTTGCGGGTGCCGAGGAACAGAACCCGGTCCTGGAGTCCGAGTCGCCCGGTAAGCTGTTCCAGGGCGGAGCGCTCCCGCCCGTCTCCGATGAGCAACAGGTAAGCGTTTGTCCCATTTTGGACGAGCAGGCTGAGGGCCTCGATGAGATAGCGATGCCCCTTTTGCTCTTCTAGCCGTCCGACGGTTCCTAGTACCAGTGCGTTTTCAGGGAGATCGAGGTTGCTGCGGGCCTGGGCTTTTGACAGCGCGGAAGCGGACCTCGAGAGATCCACTGAATTGGGAATGAGTTCAACCAAGGATTCAGGCACATAGTCATAGCGGACAACATCGCCCCGGATTTCCTCCGAGCCCGCGATGATAGCCGCCGTGTGGCGGGCCAGGTACCAGTTGACGAGGCGGCGGTGCAGCTTGGGGTGGCTATAGGTGTTGTGGACGGAAGCCACGGCGGGTATCCCGGCCTTCTTTGCCGCCAGCCGTCCGTAAAAATTGGCGTGGTAAAGGTGGCTATGGACCAGATCAATCCCCTCGCGGCGGATCAGTTCCACCAGGGCGGGAACGATGTTCCGACTGGCGCCCCCTTTGGTGGGAAGGTGCAGTTCCACCAGTGGCACGCCCATGCCGATCACTTTGTCGCCCAGCATGCCGCGCTCGCCGATGCAGCATACCGTGGATGCGAAACGTTCCGGATTCAAGCGGCCCAGCATGCTGAGCAGGAGGTTTTCCGCCCCGCCCATGGGCAGGGTGACGAAAAGATGCAGTATCCGGCGTTGGCTTGTCGGCACTTACAGCATTTCCTTGACCGATGCCACGACCTCGCGCAGTCCTTCCTGCAGCGAATAATCGGGGGTCCAGCCCAACACTTCACGGGCCAGGCGATTGTCGAGTGCATTTCGCCTCACGTCGATGCCCCGGTCCGGTACGGATTTCCGTTCCAGCTTACGGCCGACGGCCGATTCCAGCTCAGTGAGCAGATCGAGGATGCTGGTGCCGATGCCAGTGCCGATATTCAGGGTGGCGTTGCTTTGATATTCGGCGGCCAGCCTGACTGCCCGGGCCACATCACGGACATGGATATAGTCGCGCAGATATTGTCCGTCGCCGAAGACCGAAAACGGGCGCTGGTTGATAAAACATCCCAGAGCGACCCCCACGATACCCTGGATGCCATAGAAATTCTGGCTCGGCCCGTAGGGATTGGAAACGCGCAGTATCTTCACGGCGATGGGCTGCAGTTCAGAAATGAAGCGCAAATAGTTTTCGATGGTGAGCTTGCTCAGCCCATATAGACTAATGGGCTCACGAGGATGGTTTTCGTCGATGGGGAGATAGCGGGCCTCCCCGTAGACGGTTCCCCCGGAGGACAGATAGGTCAGATTGCGGATGCCCAGCTTCAGGCAATGATCGACTAGGCGCATAGTGGGCAGCAGGTTGGACATGACGTCATAGGCTGCGGACTGGATCACCGTCTTGGGGAACGTGGTGGAGAGCGAGTGAATCACCGTCTCTATGCCTTCCAGCGCCTCGAACACCGCATGGTCGTCCATGAAGTCGCCGTATACGACCTCGATGTTGTCCAATGTCTTGACCAGCCTTTCCATGGAGTGGGTCGGGCGCGTATAGATCCGGACAGAATGCCCTGCGGCGAGGCATTCCTGGACAATTTGACTGCCGATGAATCCGGCACCGCCGATAACCAGAATTTTCACTTGGATCGCCCCTCGGTCAAGTCGCTATTTCCGTCGCATGCGGCGCTGGCCAGCGCTGTGGACAACTGTTGCCATACGTCTTCTATCGGGATGTCCGCCATGGGAGTATCGAAGGTGGCGCCCTTGTCGGCAAGGGGGTGGTTCACCGGGAAAAAGCACGGGTGTTCCAGAGGCCCCAGCAGACGACTGGGCGAGGTGGGATGGTAGAGCGCCACCAGCGGGATGTCGAAGGTGCCCATGATGTGGGTGGGGCCCGTGTCTACGCCCACGTAAAGATCGAGCCGTTCCATCAGGGCTGCGGTCTGGCGCAAGGTGAGACGTCCCGCGAATAGGGTGGAGTAGGCCGGAAACTTCCGGTGCAGCGCTTTGGTGCGCTCCTTCTCCAGGGGGCCGCCAAAAATCAGAAAATAGGCGGAGGGGAAATGTTCCCGAATGCGGTCGCAGAGGGAGATGAAACTCTCCAGCGGCCAGTCGCGGAACGCCTTGGTGGGGAAACTGGCTACCTGGAGCCCGATCAGGGGGCGGCTATTGCTGCCCAAATGCCCCAAGGTTTGCCGGGCCCAGGCTTTTTCCTCTTCGGTGACCCGGTAAGCCAGACGCAGGCCGGCCGGCTCGATACCTACGGCGGAAGGGAGGGCTAGCAGCATGGGAACCGCATGGTCGCTCTGAAATCCGGGAGGGGGAACGGCTTTGTACAGCCGGTGGTCGATGGCGGGGGCGTCCTGGCGGAAGGCGACTACTTTTTCCGCCACCCGTAGGGCGTATTTCACCAGGGGGCGGTCGTAGCCGAAAACGAAGGCCCAGTCATAGTGCTTGCCGCCGATGCGTCCCCTCCAGGGGGCGCGGTTCTTGGTAATGGCGCCGACCCGGGAAGCGAAGGGTAGGTTAGCCAGCACCTCTACCCGTTTGGGGTGGCCCAGGCAGGTGATGTCCGCGCCGGGATGGGCCTGGGCAATGGCCCGAATGGCGGGTGTCGCCAGCAGGGTGTCACCGATGCGTGAAACGTTGATGATCAGGATGCGCGGCGGGCGAACGCTCATTTGTTCCCCCGCAAGGCGGTGTACAACCGGCCCAGCACCGGGTTGGAATAGATCGCCAGTCGCCTGGATAGCCAATTATCGGCCCGCTCTTTGGTGACGATGCGGCCTATGTCCAAGGGGGAGGTGTGTCGTGTGTTGATGTGGCGATGGGTGGTGTAGAGGGCCTCAAAACCCAACTCCCCGGCCACGGTGACGTAATCGTCGTCGAAGTAGCCCTGGGGCCAGCACAGGTGGCGATCTTCACGACCCAGCCGCTCTTTGAGAGTGTCGCGGGATTGGGCGAGATCACGGGCCAATGCCGCTCTCCGGGCTGCGGCGTCGGTGGTGGTTTTGTCCCAGCGGGTGTGGGTGTGGGTGTGGGTGTGGATTTCCACCGCGCCTTCGGTTTCCATGGCTTCGATTTCCGACCAGCGCAGCATCACTTCGTCGGTTTGACCGTCCCGTACTTTCGCCATGCAGGTTTTGTGGTCCAGGCAAGGAGGCTCACCCGTGCGCACGGGGCCATTTCCGATCCAGCCGGTAACGGCGAAGATGGTGGCTTTGAGCCCCAGCTCCTTAAGCGCCGGATAGGCATAAACATAGTTGTCCAGATAGCCGTCGTCGAAGGTGATGAGGACGGACTTGGCCGGCAGTTCTCCGCGTCCCTGAAGGAACGCTAGCAACTCGTCCGCCGCTAGGGAGCGGTAGCCTTTTGCGATGATGGATTTCATTTGGGCGCGGAAAGTTTCCGGCGACACCGTGACCAAGCCTGGATTCGGGTTGACATGGTGGTACATGAGCACCGGCACGGCACGGGCTTCGTTCATCAGGAGGCTCCTTTCTTGTCCAGCAGGGCGCGGTACAAATGCTCGGTCTTGCCTAGCATCGCGTCCAGGCTGAATTTAGCCATCACGTGGCGACGGCCTTCCTCACCGAGGCGTGTGGCAAGAGCGAGGTCGTCGGCCAAGCGTGCCATGGCTTCCGCTACGGCCAGGGGGTCTTCTGGAGGTACCAGCAGGCCGGTGTGTTCGTGGATCACCAGCTCCGGCACGCCGCCCACGGCGGTGGCTACCACCGGCACGCCCAATCCGAGGGCCTGGGTGATTGCTTGGGGTACACCCTCAGAGCTGGAAGTGAGCAACATCAGATCGGCGGTCTTCAGCAGGTCCGGCACGTCCTCCCTGTGCCCAAGAAAGCTCATCCGGTCAGCGATGGCTAGGTCTGCTGCTAATTGTTTCATCCGCTCCTGCATTGGCCCTTCCCCAGCAAGAATCAGCCTTGCGGAAGGGTGGTGGTCGAGAAATAGGTGGAAAGCGCGGAGTGCGATTTCATGGCGTTTAACCGAGCGGATGACGCCCACCATCAGCACCAGAAAATCCCCTTCGGGGATGCCGAGAGTTTGCCGGGTTTCCTGGCGGGTATGGAGTGGTGTGAAACGGGGAAAATCGATGCCGGTAGGGATGCTGGTTAGCTGGTCCACCGGGAAGCCGCATCCCTCCTCCAGGTGGCGGCTCATGGTCTCGCCGCAGGTGACAAGGCTGTCTGGTAGGAAGTGGACGAAATTGTGCCATACACGGTTGAGGGGGATGTTGAGGTGACGGGTACGTACTAGCACCGGGGTGCCGGCAAGTTTAGCGGCCAAGGCACCGATCCAGCTATCGATGCCGCTATGGGTATTCACCACCTGGATGCGTTCTGCCTTGAGGTAGCGTGCCAGCTTGCGGATGGATCCAAGGTCGAGCTTGCCCTTCATGGCCAGCGGCAGCACTGGGATATTCCGCTGCGCTGCTTCTTCCCGAATGCGGCAGGTTGAGCGTGTGGCCAGTACTACGTGATGGCCGCGCTTCATCATACCGTCCATTTCGTTGACGATGCGCCGCTCCTGACCTCCCCAACCGTCGGACCACTCGGTGTGGAGAATGCGCAGGGCCTGTGCATTCATGGGGCGGCTGTCCTTCCTTCGGCGAACTGGATGCGGTAGAGATGGGCGTAGGCGCCATTCAGGGTGAGTAGTTCGTCATGGGTGCCGATTTCCACGATGTGGCCTTTTTGCATCACCACGATGCGGGCTGCGTTTTCAATTGTGGACAAGCGATGGGCGATGACTAAGGTGGTGCGGTTCTGCATCAGGTTTTCCAGCGCGGCCTGCACGTGGCGTTCCGATTGGGTGTCGAGGGCCGAGGTGGCTTCGTCCAGAATCAGAATCGGAGCGTTCTTCAGAATGGCACGGGCGATGGCAATGCGTTGGCGCTGGCCGCCGGAGAGTTTGACACCGTTTTCTCCCACCAGGGTGGATAAACCCTGTGGCATCTGGCGGATAAATTCCATCGCATGTGCGGCTTCGGCTGCGGTGACGATTTCCGCTTTGGTGGCTTCGACCTTGCGCCCATAAGCGATATTGGCAGCGATGGTGTCGTTGAACAACACCACGTCCTGACTCACCAGGGCGATGTTGTCCCGCAGGCTAGCGAGGTGGATATCTTCGATGCTACGGCCGTCCAGCAGAATGTCCCCAGAGGAGGGGCGGTAAAAGCGGGGCAGAAGGTTCACCAGGGAGGTCTTGCCACTGCCGGATTGACCAACCAAAGCGATGGTCTCGCCAGCTCGCACGGTGAGGGAGAAGTCGTTGAGGGCGGGGGTGGGGTTGTCGTCGTAATGGAGGGTAACGTGGCGGAATTCCAGTGTCCCCGATGCACGAGGAAGGTCTACAGTGCCACAGTCTTTTTCTTCCTCCTGGTCCAATAATTCGAACACCACTTCTGCCGCCGCCAAGCCTTGTTGTAGCGCCTGGCTGACACCGGTAAGGCGTTTTAGGGGGGCAAGTAGCATAAGCATGGCAGTGATGAAGGAAACGAAACCGCCCACCGTGGTCTGATTGGCGGAAGACTGCAAAGTGGCGATGTAAACGATCACGGCCAGAGCAATGGCGGCCAGAAGCTGGACTATGGGCACGTTGAGGTCTGCCGCTACTGTCTGCTTCATGCTGTAGCGGCGGGCATTGTTGATGGCATCGAAAAAGCGCTGCTTCTCATAAGACTGACCGCCGAAAATCTTCACTACCTTGTGGCCGTCCAGTGCTTCTTCCAGTACGTGGGTGATTTCTCCCATGGACTGCTGGATGTTGCGGCCCATGTGGCGTAATCGTTTGCTGGAGAGCCGGACCACAACGGCTACCAAAGGCACCATGACAAGGGAGACAGCGGTGAGTTTCCAGTTGAGGTACAGCATCCAGCCCAACAACCCTAGAATGGCAAAGGAGTCCCGCACCAGTACCGTGATGACGTTGGCACCCGCCTGGGTGACTTGGCTCACATTAAAGGCGATGTTGGCGATGACAGCGCCGCTAGAGGCGTTGTCGTAATAAGGGGTGGGCAGGTTCACCAACTTGTCGAACATGAGGCCGCGCAGGTCCATGACCAGCTTGGTGGATACCCAGTTGGTGGCATAGTCGCTGACGAAGCTGAAAAGGCCTCGTGTCAGGAAAAGGCCCACCAGCGCCAGCGGAATGAGTTTCATTATGGTCGGATCACGTTGCACAAAGCTGCCGTCGAGCATGGGTTTTAGCAGGGCCGGGAGGGCGGGTTCCGTGGCGGCTACCAGCGTGGTGGTGAGCACCGACAGGGTGAACATTCGCCAGTAGGGCCGGACGTGCTGCAGCAGGCGGAAATAGAGTCCGAGGCTGGTCGTTGTTCCCTGGATCATCGGGCCTCCAGGGGTGTGGGAAAATGCAGGAGGAAGGGGAAAGTCACGGAGGGTAGCAAGTGGGTCGAATGAGCTAAAGTGTGCCGAATTATACCAAGTGGTGACAAGGTGATAAATGAAACAATGGGCTACTTTTCTGTTGCCGTCAGGGAGCGGTAAAAACTCAGTAGTTCCTTCCCCATTTGAGCCAAGCTCAGGGGTTCTACCGTCCGGCGTGCTTCTTGGCCTAGACGAAGGCAATGGGGGCTGGATTGGAGGCTGTTGAGATGTGCCGTTAGGGCGTCGACATCCAGAGCATCGCAGGTAAAGCCGTTAACGCCGCTTTCGATCAGTTCCGCAGCGCCGCTCTTGACGCTAGTGACCAAGGGCAGACCACAGGCCATGGCCTCCAGGGCGACATTGGGAAAAGGGTCGTAGAGGGTCGGTAGCACCAAGGCGTCGGACGCCCCATAAAACGGTTTCACGTCGGTTTGCGGGCCGAGGAAATGTACTTTTTTGCCGAGGCCGAGATTTTGGGCAAGGACCTGGAAGCGAGCGGCGTTCTTGTCTTTGCCCACCACCAGTAAATGGGCATTGCGGGGGCCGGCGGCAAGGGCGGCGAGAAGGGGGGTCAGCCCTTTGCGTTCGTAGCCGGAACCCACGAACAGGAATACCGGTATTTCTTCGTTGATGCCTAGCTGATTGCGCACGGCCTGCCGGTGTTCGGACTTCAGGCGTGGATGAAAGGCTTCGATGTCCACCCCGCTATAGATGACGTGCAGCTTTTCCGCCGGCAGGGAAAACCAGCGCTGGATTTCCTCTTTGACCATGCGGGAGTTGCAGATCACGGCCTTCAGCTTCGGGTTGCCAAACATGGCTTTCTCGGCAGCCAGGACGTAATGGTGATAGGGGTTGAGGGACAAACTAAGCTTGCCGATCACGCCCAGTGCACGCTGGCGCTGGGCCAGCCATTCCCGATGCACGCCGTCTCCGGCCCGGTAGATGTCACAACCGGCGATACGCTCGTGGGATTGCACCAAGTCGAAGTCATGGCTGGCGAGGGTGTGCCGTACGCAACGTGCAAACCCCCAGTCGCGCCACAGGCTACCGAGGTAAAAGGGATCGCAGGTGAGGGTGGTCAGTTCGCTGTCCGGTTCCCAACGGCGGGTAATGAGGGTGATTTCCGCCCCCTGCTCCCGCAGAGCCTGCATGGCGCGGGAGACGAAGCGTTCGGCGCCGCCGAAAGGGGTGTAGCGCTGGCGGACGAGGGCGATTCTCATGGGCTGTTCAGCAGCTCCAAGGCGGTGTTCAGCATGGATTCCACGGAAATGGTGGTCAAGCATTCGCTGACTTTGCCGCCGCCGCAGCCGTCGTTGCCGCAGGGTCGGCAGGGGTGGTCGGAGGAGGCGACGATGCGGTGCGGCACTTGCCACGGCCCCCATTCCTTGTCTCCACTGGGCCCGAACAGCGCCACCACAGGTGTCTGCACGGCCGAGGCGATGTGCATGGGGGCGGAATCCACGCCGATGAACAGCTTGGCGCGGCCGGTCAATGCCGCTAGTTGCTTGAGGGAAAGCTGGCCCGACAGGTCGATGACCTGTTCCCCAGTCAAATCGACAATGCGGCGTACCATGGCTAATTCGTCGTCCGTGGGAGCGGCGGTGAGCACCACCCTATGGCCCAGTATTTGCAGCCGTTGCACCAATTCAGCCATTTTGTGTTCCGGCCAGCCTTTGAATGGCCAGCGGGAACTTGGATGCAGATGAACGAATCCGTCCGGCTCTACGCCGTGGGATGCCAGTAACATATCCACTGAAACTTCCGCCTCGGCGCCCGGAATCAGCGTCAGACGTTTTTCTTCTTCCGTTGGGTAGATACCCAGGCGGCGCAAAGCGTCCAAATTGGTTTCCACCGTGTGGCGGGCATTGCCTCGCGGGAGGGGGTAGAAATGGCTGAAGCTGTTTTTCCAGAAGCGGCCCTTGCGCGCCTCGCACGCCACGCCCCAACGGGAGCTTGTCAGCCGCTTGAGCCAGGCCCCCCGATTGTGGTCGGTGAGGTGCACCACGAGGTCGTATTCCCGTTCCTGCAATTCGGCCAGCAGGGTCCACTCGGCCTTGAGTTGGTCCAGGGGGCGGAGTTTTTTCCAGTTGCGGTCCACGGTGTGCACTTGGCCGATGGCCGGGTGCAGGGTGAGCATCTCGGCGGTGTCCTTGTAGACCAGGGCATCGACTTCCAGGTGGGGAGCGTGGTTCTTCAGCACCGTGAATACCGGCGAGGCGAGCAGGACGTCGCCGTGGTGGCGCAGTTTGATGACCAGCACCCGGCGGACGGATTGCAGGTCGATGGCGTCTTTGAGCATGGGGCGAACAATAGCAAAATTTGACCCGATTCCCAATGGGCAACGGGGAAATCGTTATTATGACGGCAATTTACAGGAGGTGGCACGGGATGAGCGGCGACAACGCTTACAAGGAACGGATGCGGCGCAAGAAGGCGGTGGTGGACGCCCATGTGGCTCAGGCGGATACGGACAAGGGGCTGCTGCTGGTACTGACCGGCAACGGCAAGGGCAAGAGCAGTTCCGGCTTCGGCATGGTGGCCCGTGCCTTGGGACACGGCATGAAGGTGGGGGTGGTGCAGTTCATCAAGGGTGCCGCCACGACGGGGGAGGAAAATTTCTTCCGCCGTTTTCCCGACGAGGTGGTTTACCACGTGACAGGGGAGGGCTTCACCTGGGAAACCCAGGACAAGGAACGGGACAGGCAAGTGGCCGAACAGGGCTGGCAGAAGGCCGCCGCCTTGCTGGCCGACCCGGAGATCGGCCTGGTGTTGCTGGACGAACTGAACATTGTCCTGAAGTACGGTTACCTGGAGTTGGACAAGGTGCTGGCGGACATCCGCCAGCGACCCCCCATGCAGCACGTGGTGGTGACCGGCCGTGGGGCGCCGGCGGAACTGGTGGCGGTGGCGGACACCGTCACCGAACTGTCGGTGGTGAAGCACGCCTTCCAGGCCGGCGTCCGGGCCCAGAAGGGAGTCGAGTTCTAGCTGTGTTAGAATGGCGCCGCGTTTTAGTTCCGGCGTCACACGGGCCCTCGGCCCGTATGAACCTGTACTGAAACTACGTTTTCAGGTGCCCGCCTTGCCCTCCGGCAAGCGGGTTAAACGGGAAACCGGTGAGTTCTCCTCGGAGGACGAAGCCGGTGCTGCCCCCGCAACGGTAAGCGAGTGTGGGCGCATCATCAAGCCACTGCGGCAATCAGCCGTGGGAAGGCGATGCGTCATGTCTCGCGAGCCCGGATACCGGCCTGATACAAGAGCGGAAATACCGCGGGGTGACGGTAAGCCAGCATGGCCTGAGCGCCATTCCGGGTATTTCCATTGTTGATGACTACGGCATGCGGGGATGCGTGCCGCCACATGGAACCCGAAAATGAAACATAGCCTCAAGCTGGGCCTGGCTTCCCTGGCCCTGGTCAACGGCGCTTACGCCGACGAACCGCCGATTTACCAACTCAACGACGTGGTGGTGACCGCCACCCGCACCCCCCAACCCCTGCGTACCCTGCTGGGGGACGTGACGGTGATTTCCTCCGACCAGATCAAGAACGCCGGCCAATCCACCCTGGTGGAGCTGCTGCAATCCCAGCCGGGGGTGGAGATCACCAGCGCCGGCGGCAGGGGGACCACCGCCGAGGTTTACCTGCGGGGGGCGGAAAAGACCCACACCCTGGTGCTGCTGGACGGCATGCGCGTCGGTTCCGCCACCTACGGCGTTACCGCCTTCGAACGCATTCCCCTCGACCAGATCGAGCGCATCGAAATCCTGCGCGGCCCCGCCAGTCATTTGTACGGCTCCGAGGCCATCGGCGGCGTGATCCAGATTTTCACCAGGAGCGGCAAGGGCAAGCCGCGGCCGAACTTCACCGTGGGGGTCGGCGCCTACAACACCCAGACGATCAGCGGCGGCTACAGCGGGGAGGTGAACGGCACCCGTTTCAGCGTCCAGGCGGGCCATGAGGAGAGCGGTAGCTTCTCCGCCTATTCGGAGCGGAACGCCAAGTACGCCAACCAGAACCGGGATGCCGACGGCTACCGCAACTCCAACCTATCCCTGAAGCTGGCCCGGACCCTGGCGGAAGGGCATGAAATCGGGGCGAACCTGTTCGGCAGCACCGGCCGCATCCATTACGATAGCTCCACCACCACCAGGGATTACTACCAGGACCAGGTCCTCAGCGCCTTCGACGTTTACAGCAAGAACCGCATCAGCGCCAACTGGCAAAGCACCCTGCGCCTTGGCGTCGGGGGCGACCATTACAACGATTATTCGCCCAATAAAGCCGTCTATAACACCGACCAGAACCAGCTCAGTTGGCAGAACGACATCGCCCTCGGGCCGGATTCCCTCCTCCTGGGGGTCGAATACCTGGACCAGGTGGTGGATAGCACCACCAACTACATCGCCAAGAACCGCACCGTCCGCTCGGTTTTCGCCGGCTACCAGGGGCGCCGGGGCGACCACAGTTTCCAGTTCAACGCCCGCAACGACGACAACTCCCAGTTCGGCGGCCACAGCACCGGCTACGCCGGCTACGGCTACCAGTTCAGCCCCGAGTGGCGGGCTTCCGCCAGCGTGAGCACGGCGTTCAAGGCCCCCACTTTCAACAACCTTTACTTCCCCAACTCCGGCAACCCCAATCTGCGCCCGGAAAAAGCGCGCAACAAGGAGCTCGCCCTCCACTACGACCATGGTCTGCACCACGTCAGCGCGGTGTACTTCGACAACCAAGTGAGCGACCTCATCAACTACCCGGCGCCCACCTATGTCATCAGCCAGATCCAGCAGGCCAGCCTGAAGGGCGTCACCCTGTCCTACCAGGGGCAGGTGGGCGGCTACCGGCTGCGGGCCAACTGGGACGCGCAGAACCCCATCGACGACGCCAGCGGCCATCTCCTCATCCGCCGCGCCAAGAACCACGCCACCTTTGCCATGAACAAGCGGGTCGGCGAGTGGGACTTGGGCGGCGAATGGCTGCTGTCTTCCGAACGCTACGCCGACGACGCCAATACCCAGCGCATGGGGGGCTACGGCCTGGTGAACCTCACCGCCAGCCATGCCCTGGGAGCGGATTGGACGGTGCGGGCCCGGGTCAACAACCTGTTCGACAAGTTCTACGAACTTATTCCCGGCTACAACACGCCGGGGGCCAACCTATTCGTCAGCTTGAACTATCAGCCGCGCTAGGAGGTAAAGGATGCGCCACGGACTTTCGGCATTGCTCCTGCTGTTCCTGTCTTTCTCGGCATGGGCGGACTGCCCCCGCATCGTCAGCCAGTCGCCCTACATCACCCATAGCCTGGAGTGGCTGGGCCTGCAATCCTGCATCGTCGGCGTCAGTCGCTACGACACCCTGCCCCTGCCTCGCACCGGCGGGGTGATGGACCCGGACGCCGAAGCCATCGCCGCCCTG
>JAGUYQ010000140.1 GCA_020061285.1 Betaproteobacteria bacterium | reverse complement strand
GGCGGAAAGGCCTCGGAGCGGCTAGGGGCTTAATTTTAAGTGATGTTTTGGGCGAAGTCGGATATAATCCAGCGATGAGTAAAAGTATCCCAATCAGCCATTTTCCTCGGCCCTGTAGCGGCCCCCCTTCCCTGGGCTGATTTGATTCTTCTTTAATCCCTAGCAAATTCACGATGTTTGGATTGACCGCCATGCTGCATACCGACCTCCCGCTGTACAAACTCAAGGGCAAGTCCCTCTTGCCCATCGTCCAGGGGGGAATGGGTATCGGCATCTCGGCCCACCGCTTGGCGGGGGCGGTGGCGAAGGAGGGGGCGATGGGCACCATCGCCAGCGTGGACTTGCGCCACCATCACCCGGACTTGCTGGAACGCAGCAAGCAGGAGAAAACCCAGGAGGGCATCAACCGGGCCAACCTGGAGGCCCTCGACCGGGAAATCCGCATGGCCCTGGAAACCGCCAACGGCGAGGGTGCGGTTGCGGTGAACGTGATGAAGGCGGTCACCGAGCATCCCCAGTACGTGCGCCAGTCCTGCGAAAGCGGCGCCAACGCCATCGTGATGGGTGCTGGCTTGCCCTTCGACCTGCCCGAGTTGGCCAGCGGCTATCCCGACGTGGCGCTGATCCCGATTCTCTCTGACGTGCGCGGCATCGCCGTGGTGCTGAAGAAGTGGATGCGCAAGAATTTCCTTCCCGACGCCATCGTCATCGAGCATCCCCGCTATGCCGGCGGCCACCTGGGGGCGCCGAAGCCGGAGGACATCAACGATCCGCGCTTCGATTTCCCCGGCGTGCTGGAAGGGGTGCTGCAACTGTTCAAGGACCTGGGCATCGAGCGGGAGCGGATTCCCCTCATCCCCGCCGGCGGCATCAACACCCACGAGAAGGTCAAAACCCTGTTGGGCCTCGGTGCCAGCGCGGTGCAGGTAGGCACGCCCTTCGCCGTCACCACCGAGGGTGACGCCCATCCCAATTTCAAGAAGGTGCTGGCCGAGGCCAAGCCCGAGGACATCGTCACTTTCATGAGCGCCGCCGGCCTGCCGGCCCGTGGCGTGCTCACCCCGTGGCTGAAGAACTACATCAAGCGCGAAAGCCAACTGATGGCCAAGGCCGACTCCCTGCGCGCCAAGTGCGCCACGGCGGTGAACTGCCTGTCCATGTGCGGGCTGCGGGACGGCATCAACAAGATGGGCCAGTTCTGCATCGACTCCCAGCTTGCTTCCGCCATGAAGGGCGACGTCAACAAGGGCTTGTTCTTCCGCGGTGCGGAAAGCCTGCCCTTCGGCTCCGCCATCCGCTCGGTGCACGAGCTGATCGACTATATGCTCAACGGCAACCGGCCGGCTCTGGCCTGACCCGCAGGGGGTCGTGAAAAAAGGCGCCCCAGGGCGCCTTTTTTATTGCCGCTTACTTGCCGTTGAGCCCCGTTCCCGCGATGCGGTCGTAGTAGCGGGCCCGGTAGATCAGGCGCTTGCGCCCTTCGCAGTCGGTGAAGGCGGCGCGGTCGTGGAGCACGTTGTTGCAGATCAGCCCCATCCCCGGCTCCAGCTTGGCGCGGAAGACGTAGGGGGAGGGGCTGGCGAGGATGCCTTCCAGAGCCGCCACCGCCGCCTTCACGCCGGGATCGTCCTTCCAGGCGATGGAGCGGGTGCGGGCGGTGTAGCGCATGTGCAGGCTGCCGCTTTCCGGCTGCACGGCGAACACCGGCCCCGATTGGTCCGGGCGAGCCACCCCTTCCTCGTCCATGCGGGCCGGAATGGTCATGGCGTCGGGCTGCATGAAGGCGCGGATGTGGTCCGGGCTCTGCTCCCGCAGGGCGATGTAGGCGATTTCCTGGTCGAGGAGCTGGTTCTCGCCCCCCTCCGCCGCCCGCTGCACGCAATAGAGTTGCAGGCCGAGAATCCACTGCTCGGGCCGGTTGTAGTAGCCGTCGGTGTGCCAGCGGATGGGCTTGTCGGTGTAGGGAATGAAATCCCCCTTGCCCCGCTCGTCGCCCCCCGCCGCCACGGTGAGGGCCGAGAGGCCGTCGCCGTCGGTCATCAGGTGGCAGTCCAGGCGCTCCAGGCCGAAACAGCGGCCGAACTGGCGCGGAATTTCCTTGTCCGGGTCGGTGCCGCAGGGGGTGGTGTAAATCGCCATGTTGGTCTTGCGGCAGCGTTCGAGAACCGCCTGGCGCTCGGCTTCGGTGGGGTGCCGGGGATCCTTGATTTCCACGATCAAGTCTTGAAGGCGGGTCGGGTAGTCCGCCAGCTTGGCGTCCCGCCAGCGGCGATAGGCGTCGTCGTTGCCGGGGAGAAAGGGATTGTCGGTCATGGTGAGCCTCGGTCAGCCGGGTTTTCCGTCCACCCGCGGGCGCAGGTAGGCGGGCACATACTTGATGCCCCATAGGATAAAACAAATCAGCCAGGCCAGCGCCGCCGCCAGGTAAAAATGGCTGGCGCCGGGCAGGGGCAGGTCGCCGGCGATGCGCAGCAGGGGCACGGCCTGGAAGGCGAGGAACAGCAGCCAGGTGGCCCGGTCCGCCGCCAGGGGCTGGCCGGAGTGGCCCAGGGTGACCCGGCTCGCCATGGCCAGCAGCATGGAGGTGAAAAAGCCGATGGTAAGGGCGTGGAGGGGGGCGGTGCCGAGGAGGTAGTGGCCGCCCAGTTGCAGCAGGCTCTGGACGGCGTAAAGGGAAAGGGCGATGCCCAGCCAGAGGAAGCCGATGTGCACCACGGTGAGCAGCCGGTCCGCGCCGAGGCTGCGGCGGAAGCCCCACTGGGCGCTGAGATAAAAGGCTACCGCCGCCATGGGGGCGTCGGCGAGCCACAGCCAAGCCTGGCCGTCGGCCAGTTCCAGAAGGGTGTGGGCCGCCATGCCTCCCAGGAGGGTGAACAGGGCCCAGTAGGGGCGTCGCCGCTCGAAATCGGGGAGGATGGCGGCGGAGAAGAAGGGGATCATGCGGTGGCTCACCGAAACGAAGGTGGGCAGCAGGAACAGCCAAATGCCGCCGGTGATCGCCAGGCGCAGGAGCCAGTAGGCGTCGCCGAGCAGCCACAGGAGGTAGGCCGCCGCTCCCGCCGCCCCCGTCAGGAGCACGCCGATGACGGTGTAGGCGTGGCG
>JAGUYQ010000094.1 GCA_020061285.1 Betaproteobacteria bacterium | reverse complement strand
GCTGGGTGGTGGGCCACTCCTACATCGTCTACGGCCCCCTCATCGCCGGCATGACCACCGTGGTGTACGAGGGCTTGCCCATCCGGCCCGACCCCGGCGTGTGGTGGAAAATCGTCCAGGATTACCGGGTCAACGTCATGTTCTCCTCCCCCACCGCCATCCGGGTGCTGAAAAAACAGCCGCCGGAGTTCATGAGGAAACACGACGTCTCCAGCCTGCGCACCCTCTACTTGGCCGGGGAGCCCCTGGACGAGCCCACCGCCCGCTGGATCGCCGACGCCCTCCAGGTCAACATCATCGACAACTACTGGCAGACCGAGACCGGCTGGCCCATCCTCTCCGCCGTGCCGGAGGTGGAGGACACCCCGCGCAAGTTCGGTTCCCCTTCCTTCCCCGTTTACGGCTTCAACGTCAAGCTGCTCCACGAGAGCACCGGCCAGCCGGTGGGCGTCCACGAAAAGGGCGTGCTGGTGGCGGTGCCGCCCCTGCCGCCGGGCTGCCTCAGCACCGTGTGGGGGGACGACGCCCGCTTCCTCAACACCTACTTCTCCAACTTCGACACCGAGATGGTTTATTCCACCTTCGACTGGGCGACCCGGGACGAGGACGGCTACTACTTCATCCTCGGCCGTACCGACGACGTCATCAACGTCGCCGGGCACCGGCTGGGCACGCGGGAAATCGAGGAGGCCGTTTCAAGCCATCCGGGCATCGCCGAGGTGGCCGTGGTGGGGGTCCACGACGAAGTGAAGGGACAGGCGGTGAAAGCCTTCGCCGTGCCCAAGGACGCGGCCCGCATCGAGAGCCCGGAAGGCCGCGCCGCCTTCGAGAAGGAAGTGATGGAAACCGTGGACAAGGCCCTGGGCGCCATCGCCCGCCCGTCGCGGGTGTATTTCCTCACCCTGCTGCCCAAGACCCGCTCCGGCAAACTCCTGCGCCGCAGCATCCAGGCCCTGGCCGAAGGCCGCGACCCCGGCGACCTCACCACCCTGGACGATCCGGCGGCGTTGGAGCAGTTGAAAGGGGTGTTGGGGGGATAGAGAGGGTTACGTTGGAATTCACCGGCTACGCAGCCTTTCGCGCAGGTTCGGTGGATGTAGGCAGGGTTCGGCCTTCTTTATTCCATGCCGATGAGTTTTTTAAATCCATCTGCAATTAGCTTTCTTCCTTCAGAGGTATTTAGGAACTCACGGACAGATTTTAGAAGCTTGTTTCCGGCAACTTTTTTCCATACACCCTTTGGCATATACGATAGATCGTTTTTGATGTTGGCGATCTCTTCCTCGAATTTCTTGATCTGTTGTTCAGAGATTTCGATCTTCTCTGCTTGGCCCTCTATAAATTTTTGAAGCGAATCTAACTTGTCACGAAGATATTGTATTTCCTGGGAGGAAAAGTTGGCTGCCTCTTCTTCTTCTCCTTCAGGGGTGGCAAATATCTTTGAGCGAAATTGCTCAACAAATTCCTCAATCTCATCTTGTTCTGATTTCGCGGAGTAGAGATCGTCCTGAATACGTCCAATCCAACTCGACAATGCGCTAATCACAGATTGGAAGGTTTTTCTTGAATTCTTTTCCCCAGAAGCCAAATGTTCTCCGGGCGCTTCGGATGTCGTGAATGATCCATCTGAGGCGACAGAAACGAGATAGCGAAATTTTGGCTTAGGCGTAAATATGATTTTAAGGAACGGGGACGTTTTCGGGGTATTCGTGATCGTAAAGGAATGCTTGGTAAAGTATGAGCGATCAAGGACTCGCTCGATCTCCTGCAAGGTTGTTGGTCTCAACTCTGACATTGAATACTCCTGCGGAATAGTTAATATGCGGGCCTTTCTGCCCGCACATCTCAGATGGGATAATGCCACCCTGATTTTCCACCGGGCAAGGGCTTTGTTTCCACCGCCGACAAGCCGAACCCTTGCCATGCTATAGTTACAGCAACCATATCAATTGGGTCAATTGCCATGATCAAAGAAGCCACCGCCATGACCGTCCGCCAGAACCTGGGGGAACTGCTCAACGAAATCCAGTACCGCCACGACCAGGTGGTCATCACCAAGGGCGGCAAGCCGGTGGCGGCGATGGTGGACGTGGCCTTGTTCGAGAAAATCCGCCTGTTGCGGGGGGAGTTCGACCGCCTCACGGCAGAACTGGCCGCCGCCTATGCGGACACCGATGCCGCCACGGCGGAGAAGGAGATCGCGGAGGCGGTGTCGGCGGCCAGGAAGCGCTGAGTGCGGGTCGTCCTCGATACCAACGTTCTTGTTTCGGGCTTGTTGCTGCCGGAGAGCGGGCCGGGCCGCATCGTCGCCGCTTGGCGGGGCGGGCAGTTCGACTTGGTGTTGTCCGAACCGATGCTGGAAGAGGTTGGCCGGGTGCTGGCCTACCCTAAGATCATCCGTCGCCTGGGCTGGGAGCCGGACAAGGTTGCCCGCTACGTGAGCCTGCTGCGCTTCGAGGCGGAGGTGGCGGAGATCGGGAGTGTCGCCGCCCACGTCCCCGATGACCCCGACGATGCGCCCATTCTCGCTACCCTGGTCGCCAGCGGGGCCGATTGCCTGGTCAGCGGCGACGAGGACTTGCTGCGTCTCGCCGGCGAGTATTCCATTCTTTCCCCCGGCGAGTTTACCCGGCGGCTTTTCTAGGGCGCGTTGCCGACGCCCGGCTCTCCGTCGTAGAACAACTCCCTCACCCTCTTCAGCAATTGGTAGCCGTAGACCACGTGGTAGAAATGCCCTTGCCCCTCCACGAGGTGAAGGCGGACGTTTTTCGCTTTCCCGGCCAGGTACTCGCTGAATTTCGCCGGGATGAACTTGTCGTCCGTGCCCTGGAACACCTCGATGGGCATTTCGATGTCCGCCAGGTCGAAGCCCCAGGGCTTGTACACCGTCTGGGCGTCGTAGGCGGGGCCCTTGGCGCCGTGGCGGAAGAGTTCCTGGAAGTCGCGCATGAGCAGGTATTGGAACTCGGGGTTCTGGAAAATTTCCTTGTCGGCGGCGCAGAGGCTGGAGTCGAACATCCGGGCGAAGGACCGGGGGCTCTTCATCACCGTCTGCATGAGGCCGATGAGGGAGAAGGGCAACTGGAAGACGGCGAGGGGCAGGCGGGTGCCGAGCCTGGCGTAGAGGCGGTCCATGGCGCCGAGGTTTTGGGTGAAGGCGGGGTCGCTGTAGACGGGCATGGCGCAGGCCAGGTCCACAACGCAATGGAGGCGTTGCGGGATGGCGAAGGCGCTGGCCATGAGGGTGGGGCCGGCGCCGGAGATGCCGATGGCGCCGAAGGTGGCGAAGCCCAGGTGGTCGGCCAGGTC
>JAGUYQ010000178.1 GCA_020061285.1 Betaproteobacteria bacterium | reverse complement strand
ATGTCGCCTAAACCTTCCCTGGAACTGGTTTGCCCCGCAGGCAGCCTGCCGGCCCTGAAAGCCGCCGTGGACAACGGCGCGGACTGTGTTTACCTCGGCTTCCGCGACAACACCAACGCCCGCGCCTTCGCCGGGCTCAATTTCGATCTTGCCGGGGCCAAGGAGGCGGTGCGTTATGCCCACGGCAAGGGGAAAAAAGTCTTGCTGGCCCTGAACACCTTTCCCCAATCCTCCACCTTCGCCCGCTGGCAAGCCGCCGTGGACAACGCGGCGGAAGCGGGAGTGGACGCGGTGATCCTGGCCGACGCCGGACTGATGCGCTACGCCAGCCGGACTCATCCCAAGCTGCGGCTGCACCTGTCGGTACAAGGTTCGGCCACCAACTACGAGGCGATCAATTTCTACCACGAGCATTTCGGCATCCAGCGGGCGGTGCTGCCCCGTGTGCTGTCCCTGGCCCAGGTGGAAAACGTGACACAGAATACCCCGGTGGAAATCGAACTGTTCGGTTTCGGCGGCCTGTGCGTGATGGTGGAAGGACGCTGCGTGCTGTCCTCCTACGCCACGGGGGAATCCCCCAACACGGCGGGGGTGTGCTCCCCGGCCAAGGCGGTGCGCTGGCAGCAGACCGACAAGGGCTTGGAGTCCCGTCTCAACGGCATCCTGCTCGACCGCTACGGCGCCAACGAGAATGCCGGCTACCCGACCCTGTGCAAGGGCCGTTTCGAGGTCAACGACGAAACCTATTACGCCATCGAGGAGCCGGCCAGCCTGAATACCCTGGAACTGCTGCCGGAAATGCTGCGCATGGGCATCGCCGCCATCAAGATCGAAGGGCGGCAGCGCAGCCCCGCCTATGTGGAGCAGGTCACCAAGGTCTGGAGACAGGCTATCGATACCGCCAAGCGTGCCGTCGGCCGCTATGCGGTAAGCCCGGCCTGGATGGCGCAACTCAACAAGCTGGCCGAAGGGCAGCAGCATACCCTTGGCGCCTACAACCGTCCTTGGAAATGACATGAAGCTCGCTCTCGGCCCCGTCCTCTATTACTGGCAGCAGGAAACCCTGCGGGAATTCTACGATCAGGCCGCCTCTTGGCCGGTGGATATCGTCTATCTCGGCGAAACGGTCTGTTCCCGCCGCCATACCTTCCGTACCGAGGATTGGCTGGAAACCGCCGAGAAATTGGCTGAAGCGGGGAAAGAAGTGGTGCTCTCCACCCAGGCGCTGATCGAATCGGAGTCGGACCTCAAGACCCTACGGCGCATGGCATCCAACGGGCGCTTCGCCATCGAGACCAACGACATGGGCGCGGTGCGGCTCGCCACGGGAGGTTTCGTGGCAGGCCCTCACCTCAATACCTATAACGCTCATACCCTGGAACTGCTGGCCGAGCTGGGAGCCAAGCGTTGGGTCATGCCGGTGGAGTATTCCCGCCAGATGCTGGCCGACATGCTGGCCGGGAAACCGGCGGGAATGGAAACCGAAGTCTTCGCTTACGGTCGGCTTCCCCTGGCCTTTTCCGCCCGCTGTTTCACCGCCCGCCACTACAACCTGCCCAAGGACGATTGCCAGTTCCGCTGCCTGGACCATCCCCATGGCCTTACCCTGAACACCCGTGAGGGGCAGCCTTTCCTGGCCCTGAACGGCATCCAGACCCAATCCGCCAGTGTCTACAACCTATTGGCGGAACTGGGTGAAATGGCTGGAATGGGGGTGGAGGTGGTACGAATCAGCCCTCAGCCATTCCACACCGACAAAATAGTGGCGCTATTCAGAGGGGTGATGGATGGTAAACTTTCCAGCGAAGAGGCCGGCATCCGCGCCCGCGGTTTACTCGCGGCGGAGGCCTGTGATGGCTACTGGCATGGGAAAGCAGGCATCGAACGTTCGCCCTCCCTGGAAACCGTTGATTGACGCGAGAGGAACCTATGGATAGAGATGTTTTTGAATTTCCCCCCATGCTGGGGCGCATAGCGGCCAAGCTACCGTCTTATCCGCCATCCATGGCTTTTGCCACGGTGCTGAACCTTGCCCTGGGCAGGATCATTCGGCGGGATTATCTGGAACCGCTGCACGGCAAGCGGATCGTCATCAAGGTGACAGACATGGGCTTGCGCTTTCATTTCACCATAGACGGTAACGGTTTCACTTCTGTACGCTCCGACGTCATGCCAGACTTGGCGATCAGCGCCACGGCCCAGGACTTTTTCCTCCTCGCCAGCCGCAAGGAAGACCCGGATACGCTGTTTTTCAGCCGGAGATTGGTGGTGGAAGGGGACACCGAACTGGGGCTGGTGGCTAAGAATACCCTCGATGCCATGGAATTGCCCCGCCTTAACCCGCAAACCCTTCTCCCCCGGCATTTTCTGGGGCGGCTAAAAGCGCATATTTTCCATTGACCGGCGTTCCCGGTTAAAGCCCTCCGCTTCCGCGCCAGCTTTCAAGTCGCATCACCCTTGGTGGCCAAGCCTTCCATGCGGACGCAGGCCTCTTCATTGGGATGCTTTGGGTCCTGCAGGGCGCTGATTTGGCAGAGATATTCATTGCCAATCGTATCGTGTAAGTTGACAAGAGGGCTGGGGCCGAGGGTTTCGAATTCGCTCGAATCGGCAAAGATGAAGTCAAAATCGCCGTTCACGCTGACTTCCAATTTCCCGCCGTGGCTTTCACCGTAATCGTGCCAGCGGGTATTGAGGTCGGCACCCTCGATGACCGGGGACATGCGTGATGTCGTCTTGTCGTGCCAGGCGACCACCACCGGCTCATGCCCATTAAGCTGATTGGCAATGGTATTGGCGATAACACTGGCCATTTTGTAATTCATGTCCATCCCAGACAGGCTGACGTTGATATCTTTCATGATGATCTCCTTCAAGTCGCTGAGCGTTGGGTTTCCCCTTTTCGCCGACTTGCAGCTTAGGCTTCAACCAACCCCGGCTTACTGCTTTTGGGGCGCTTTTGGCCGTGTGGAAATAGTGATGTTCTCACTCTAGCACAATTGTTGACTATTTGTGTCGGATTATTTGTGTGCGCCACGATAATCTATCCCTTGTGCGTGAATGTGTTATAGCCTGATAAATATCATTATCCAATTGTTTACAAAGTATTTATGAGGCATCGAGGAAATTTTTCTTGATCTGGGTCAATAAAATATGGACGCCACCCCTAAACTACTAGACAATGTGTTTCGTGGGTATATTATTCACAACATGTTGTGTACGGTGACGACCTGAACCGAGGAAAAGGCAGCGAGCGGGTCGTCTATAGCCTTAACCCTGTCCCGGCCCATTGGCCAGGGGCTGCACTGGGAGGACATATGACGGCAAGCCCAAGCACCGACAACACCTTAACGACCCTGCCCAAGGGAGTCATCAAGCGGGATGGCTCCCTGGCGCCTTTCGACGCGGACAAAATCCGTTCCGCCATCCAGCGGGCGGGAGCCGCCAGCGGCGAATTCGACGCCAACGAGGCATTCCTGCTCACGGCACAGGTGGTGAAGGTGCTGATCCACAAATTCCGCAGTGAGCCGCCCCACATCGAGAAAATCCAGGATGTGGTGGAGCAGGCGCTGATTTCCGCCAACCATGCCAAGACAGCCCGGGCTTATATCGTCTACCGGGAGCAGCACGCCAAGCTGCGCCAGGACAAAAAGACGGTGGTGGACGTGGAGTCGTCCATCAACGAGTACCTCAACCAGATGGACTGGCGCGTCAACGCCAACGCCAACCAGGGCTATTCCCTCGGCGGCTTGATCCTCAACGTTTCCGGCAAGGTGGTGGCGAACTACTGGCTCAGCCACGTCTATCCGCCGGAAGTGGGCGTCGCTCACCGGGAAGGGGACATCCACGTCCACGACCTGGACATGCTGGCCGGGTACTGCGCCGGCTGGTCCCTGCGCACCTTGCTCAACGAGGGGCTCAACGGCGTGCCGGGCAAGGTGGAGGCGGGGCCGCCCAAGCACATGTCGAGCGCGGTGGGCCAGATCGTCAACTTCCTCGGCACCTTGCAAAACGAGTGGGCCGGCGCCCAGGCTTTCAGCTCCTTCGACACCTACATGGCTGCTTTCATCCGCAAGGACAACCTGTCCTACAGCCAGGTGAAGCAATACATCCAGGAACTGATCTACAACCTCAACGTGCCATCCCGCTGGGGCACCCAGACGCCTTTTACCAACCTGACCTTCGACTGGACCTGTCCGGACGACCTGAAGGATCAGGTTCCCATCATCGGCGGCGTCGAAATGCCCTTTACCTATGGCGACCTCCAGGCCGAGATGGACATGATCAACCGGGCCTATATCGAGGTGATGACCACCGGCGATGCCAAGGGACGGGTATTCACCTTCCCCATTCCCACCTACAACATGACGCCGGACTTCCCCTGGGAGAGCGAAAACGCCGTGCTGCTGTTCGAGATGACCGCCAAGTACGGCCTGCCGTACTTCCAGAACTTCATCAACTCCGAACTCAAGCCCAACATGATCCGCTCCATGTGTTGCCGCCTCCAGCTTGACCTGCGGGAACTGCTGAAGCGGGGCAACGGCCTCTTCGGCAGCGCCGAGCAGACCGGCAGCGTGGGGGTGGTGACGGTCAACTGCGCCCGCCTCGGTTACCTCTATAAGGATAACGAGGAAGGCTTGTTCAAGCGCCTGGACGAACTGTTGGAAATCGGCAAGAACAGTCTGGAGATCAAGCGCAAGGTGATTCAGCGCCACATGGACGCGGGGCTGTTCCCCTACACCAAGCGCTACCTGGGAACCCTGCGCAATCATTTCTCCACCCTGGGGGTGAACGGCGTCAACGAAATGATCCGCAACTTCACCGCTGGCGAGCACGATATCACCAGTGGCTGGGGCTACGACTTCGCGGTGCGCTTCCTCGACCATGTGCGGGAGCGTATCGTCGCCTTCCAGGAGGAAACCGGCCACATGTACAACTTGGAGGCCACCCCGGCGGAGGGCACCACCTACCGTTTCGCCAAGGAGGACAAGAAGCGCTTTCCCGCTATCCTCCAAGCCGGCACGGCGGACATGCCGTACTACACCAATTCCTCCCAGCTTCCCGTGGGCTTCACCGACGACCCTTTCGAGGCCCTGGAACGGCAGGAAGCACTCCAGCGCAAATACACCGGCGGCACGGTGCTGCACCTGTACATGACCGAGCGCATTTCCAGCGCCGAGGCATGCAAGCAGTTGGTGAAGCGCTCCTTGGAGCGTTTTCGCCTGCCCTACATTACCGTAACACCGACATTCTCGATTTGCCCCAAGCACGGCTACCTGCAAGGGGAGCATCCTTTCTGTCCCAAGTGCGACGAAGAACTTCTCGCCCGCAAGCGGCGCCAAGCCGCCTGACCCAGCCATTAGGAGATGACCATGAACGACTTTTCCCAGCAAGAAGCCCAGGCCCTGGAAACCGTCGCCCTCAAGGACGAGGAGCGCCAGCCCTGCGAGATATGGACCCGCGTCATGGGCTACCACCGCCCGGTTTCATCCTTCAATACCGGCAAGAAAGGGGAGTATTTCCAGCGCCGCTATTTTGTCGAGGCACGGGTCAAGCTATCCGCTTGAGGCCATGCCACAGCTTCTTGCAGGCGGGCTGGTTCCCCTCACCACCACAGACTATCCCGGCTGCTTGGCGGCGGTGGTTTTCTGCCAAGGATGCCCGTGGCAATGCCGTTATTGCCACAACCCTCACCTCATCCCGCGGGAAAGCCCAAATGCCTTCAAGTGGCCGGAGGTGACGGCTTTCCTGTCGAGACGCCAAGGGCTGCTGGATGCCGTGGTATTCAGCGGCGGCGAGCCAACCCTGCAAAATGGGCTGGCAGAAGCGATGGCCGAGGCCAAAGCCATGGGATTCCGTATCGGACTACACACCGCCGGCATCTATCCGGAACGCTTGGAGAAGCTGCTTCCATGGCTGGATTGGGTAGGTCTAGACGTCAAGGCACCGTTCTCGGACTATGGCAGAATCACCGGCGCGGGAGGAGGGGAGGCTGTGCGGCAAAGCATTCGGCTGCTGCAAAGTACCGCCATCCCGGTCGAGCTCCGCACCACTTGCCATTCCCGATTATTGAGCGAAGAGGATTTGCTGCAATTGGCAGGGGAGTTGGCCGAACTGGGTGCGAAAAAATGGGTCTTGCAGGCCTTCCGTCCCCAAGGGTGCGGCGACAAAGCCTTGGCCGAAGAGCATTCGGCCGTACCGACTCCCATGCTATTAGCCCGGCTGGCAGAGCGGGTAGAGGAAGTAGAGTATCGCGGGGCCTGACCCGCCGCCCCCGCAGGGGCGGGGACGGCTTACTTGGCGCTGAGGATGTGCTCGAGCGTTGCCGCATCCGGCTCGGGCTTTTTCATCAATTCATAAATCAATTGCACCAAGTGCGTATGTCCTTTCAGCGGATCGCGCGCCATTTTGATGGCATTGCTCGCTACGTCTTCCACGCTGTTGAAATTGATGTAGCCGATGGTTTCGTCCATGGTTTTCCCCTATTTCCGGTTTTATAAAGAATAATCACTGCGGCGAGTGAACGCCATTCGCCAGGGGAAAGCCCAGCAAAAATCCTGCCAACCATCGACTATATGGGAAATATGTTTTTTTTACATATGGTTACGCTAAATGCGTGGCGTGGCCCGTTGCACGGAAAACGTGCAATGGAAGGGAGGTTGTCGGAAAGACAACCCTTCCAGCCGGTATTTCCGCCAGAAGCCATTGATTCCGAGAAAACGAACGGGTTCACCGTTATCAATGAACAGAGGCCTTGATGCCCCATCTTCAGGGAAAGGCGCCTTTCAGAAAATACATAGTTTCATAGGCCTGGATTTGTAGCAAAATATGTTTGAAACAGATAGCTATAAGGAAGCACATGAAGACGTTTTTGTTCCGCGCCCTGCCTTTTTTTCTTCTGCTGGTGTTCGGGCTCGCCGGTTGCAATACGGATGACAAGCCAAAGGAAGAATTGCCCGTGTTTGTGCCTTTGGATATGTTCACCGTCAACCT
>JAGUYQ010000330.1 GCA_020061285.1 Betaproteobacteria bacterium | reverse complement strand
GTCTTCCTTGAGCATGCCCAGGGTGACACAGGTTTCCAAGCCCAGGCCTTTCACCGCCCGGACCATTTCCAGCACGCTGCGCAGGTCTTTCTGATTCGGCCCGCGCCAGGCGGCGCCCATGCAGAAGCGGGTGGCACCGGATTCCTTGGCTTTCCGGGCCGCCTCCACCACTTCCGCCACGTCCATCAGGGGTTCCTTTTCCACCGGCGTATCGTGGTGGGCCGACTGGGAGCAGTAGCCGCAATCCTCGGAACAGCCGCCGGTCTTGATGGACAGCAGGGTGCTCACCTGCACTTCGTTGGGATCGAAATGCTGCCGATGAATAGTTTGGGCACGGAACAGCAAGTCGTTGAACGGCAGGGCGAACAAGGCCTCCACCTCGGCCACGCGCCACACCTTGCGGGAGCCCTCGGTATTGATGTCCACGGTCATGTCATTCATGGCGATCCACCTCGACCGTTATTTCCAACCATTCTTCCCGGCGGCTCTTGATGATGTCGTAGATGCCCCAGGGCACGACCATCGCGATGCCCAGGGCCCCGATCCACAACCACATCTCCAGAGGCGTCACATGGAAGAAGGTCTGGATGGAGCCGGCGAGAATCAGCGCCGTGGGCAAGAAGCCGGTATAGGCGTAAAAACGGTAGCCGGCCCAGCGGTTGTAATGCTGCACCCGTTCGTTGGGATGATGGGCCACCAGGGCGTAGGCGAAAATCGAGCCGCCGAACCACAGGGTGAAGGGAATCACCACCACCGCCATGGTAATGTACTGGTTGGCGAACAAGCTGCCGGTGAGCAGGTACTTCAAGCCATTGACGGCGGCGCCGAAGGTGACGGCAACCATGCTGCCGATATTGAAGACTTGGGAAGCGAGCCAACTCCGGCTTCCGCTGATGACGTGCAATTCTTTTTCCATGGCAAGCCCCGAGGATACAATGGCGGTTTGAAAAACGCCGCCATGTTCAGGGATTTGCCCCCGCTTGTCAAATTTCATCCAGCCGATTTTAAACAACTGCGTAAATATTGCGCAATCGCTGTTGCCCCAGGACTGCCTGCTGTGCGGCGCATCGTCGGGTAGCCGCTTGCTGTGCGCCGCCTGCCTGGCCGATCTGCCCCGCCACGACAAGCCCTCCTGTCCCGTGTGCGCCTTGCCGACGCCACTGGGCGAGACCTGCGGCGCCTGTCTTGCCCACCCGCCGGCTTTCGGCCGCACCCTGGCGGCCTTCGATTACGCCTTTCCCGTGGACGCCCTGCTCCACGCCTTCAAATACGGCGGCCGCCTCCCCGTTGCCGAAGCGCTGGCTGATCCCTTGGCGGAATTGGCCGCCCAACATCCCCTGCCGGACGGCCTGGTGCCCATGCCTCTCCACCCTTCCCGCCTGAGGGAACGGGGGTTCAACCAGGCCATGGAACTGGCCCACCGCCTGTCCCGCCGTCTTGGCGTGAAGACACTGCCGAACCTCTGCCAGCGCCAACGGGACACCTCCCCCCAGGCGGACCTGCCGTGGAAGGAGCGGAAGAAGAATATCCGCGGCGCCTTCGACTGCCGCGCCGATTTGAGGGGCCGGCGCCTGGCGATCGTGGACGACGTGATGACCACCGGCGCCACCGTGGGCGAACTGGCAAGTCGCTTGAAGCAAGCCGGAGCGGAAGTGGAAGTCTGGGTGGTCGCCCGCACCCTGGAGAAACCCCATGTTTGACGTCGTTCTCTACCAGCCGGAAATCCCCCCCAACACCGGCAACATCATCCGCCTCTGCGCCAACACCGGCGCCGGCCTGCACCTGGTGAAGCCCCTCGGCTTCTCCCTCGACGACAAGCACATGCGCCGGGCGGGACTGGATTACCACGAGTACGCCACGGTCACCGTCCACGAGGACTGGGCCGTATGCCTCGCCGCCTTCTCCGGCCGCCGCCTGTTCGCCGCCACCACCAAGGGGGCGACGCGCTATACCGAGGTCCGCTACCAGGCCGGCGATGTCTTCGTCTTCGGCCCGGAAACCCGCGGCCTGCCCGCCGACATCCTGGAACAGTTCCCCGCCGGCCAGCGCATCCGCCTGCCGATGCGGCCCGGCAACCGCAGCCTGAACCTGTCCAACTCCGCCGCCGTGGTGGTGTTCGAGGCCTGGCGCCAGAACGGCTTTGTCGGCGGCGAATAGGCCCCCGTTCAAGTTAAACTCATGACATCGCCAACGAGGAAACCCATGACCGAACCCCTGCTGATCGCCCGCAGCGACCGCCCCCTCCATCTATTGCCCGCCCTGGCCAACCGCCACGGGCTCATCGCCGGCGCCACCGGCACCGGCAAGACCGTCACCCTGCAAACCCTGGCCGAGCAGTTCAGCCGCATCGGTGTGCCGGTCTTCATGGCCGACGTGAAGGGCGATCTGAACGGCATCGGCCTGCCCGGCGCCGACAAGCCGAAGGTGGTGGAACGGGCCAGAACCCTGGGCATCGAGGACTTCGCCCCCGCCGCCTGCCCGGTGACCCTGTGGGACGTCTTCGGCGAACAGGGCCACCCGGTGCGGGCCACCGTCTCCGACATGGGCCCCTTGCTGCTGGGGCGCCTCCTCAACCTCAACGACACCCAGCAGAGCGTCCTCACCCTGGTGTTCAAGATCGCCGACGACCAGGGCCTGCTGCTCCTGGACATGAAGGACCTGCGGGCCATGGTCCAGTACCTGGGGGACAACGCCCGCATCCCCTACGGCACCCGTTC
>JAGUYQ010000072.1 GCA_020061285.1 Betaproteobacteria bacterium | reverse complement strand
TACTTTTAAGCACACCGGTCCGAAAACCGGCTGCCCGTAACAAGCGCCCACACTTATCGGCTGTTAGCTTTTTAAAGAACGTTGTTGCCGGAGCAACGAAAGACCGCAATTATTCCAGAGCACCGGAGGTCGGTCAACCCCCTTTTTGAAATGTTTTCTACACAAACGAGCAAGTCTTTGATTTTTTTCTATTGATAAGCAATAGCGACGTTCGTCGGGGATAGCCACTCGTGTAGGGATTGCAACAAGGCGTCGTGCAGCCGCACTTTCCAGCCCTCACCTAATGCCATTTCGCAAGCCGCAGCCCCGTTTTTATAGTAGATGATTACCGGGCAAGCGCCGCCCCGATAGGGCTCCAACAAATCCATCAGCCTAGCGGCACTGGCTTCACCGTTCATGGAAAGCCGCATCGCTTTCGCGAACAGGCTGCGTGCGCCAGCCAAATCGAACACCTTGTCCGCAGTGACGCGCAATCGTCCCGAATAATCATCGTGGACGACCTTACCCTCAACGACCAAGAGTTGATCTTCGGCCAACAAACGGCGGTTACTGTCGAACAGTTCATTGAACACCGCCACTTCCACTGCGGCCGTATTGTCATCCAGCGTCACGAAAGCCATCTTTCCCCGGCGCGTCATCTGGGTACGCTGCGCGGAGACGATGCCCGCCATCAGCACCGGCTGTTGCCTCGGCGCCAAGTCGGCCAGCTTAACGAGGGGAAAGCCCTGCACCTCCTTGCGGCAGGCATCAAAAGGGTGGCCGCTGAAATAGAAACCCATGCTGGATTTTTCCTGCTGCAATTGCTCGCGCTCGCCCCAACGCGGAACGTCCACCATGGACATGGCCTGTACCGGCTGATCGGCCAAACCGAACAAACTGGACTGCCCCGCCGCCCGGTTCTGCTGTTCCGCCGCCTCCATGGCAATGCCCACGGAGGCCAGCAGGCTCGCACGATGGTCGCAGAGCGTATCGAAGGCACCGGCGCGAATCAGCGCCTCGATCACCCGGCGATTGACGATGCGTTTGTCCACCCGGTTGCAAAAATCGAACAGGTCGCGGAACGGCCCGCTCTCCTTGCGCACCCGAATAATTTCCTCGATCGCGGCTTCACCTGTGCCCTTGATGGCACCCAAGCCGTAACGGATTTCACTCCGTGACACCGGCTCGAAGCGGTAATTGGCCAAGTTAACGTCCGGCGGCAGCACCTTCACCCCGTTGGTCAGGGTGTCCTCGTAAAACACCTTGAGCTGATCGGTGTTGTCCAGTTCCGAGGACAAGGTAGCCGCCATGAAGGCCGCGGCGTGATGCGCCTTGAGCCATGCGGTCTGGTAGGACACCACCGCGTAGGCGGCGGTATGGGACTTGTTGAAACCGTACTCGGCGAACTTGGCCATCAGGTCGAACAGGAAACCCGCCATCTTCTCGTCGTAGCCGTTCTTGATCGCCCCTTCGGTGAAAATGCTGCGATGCTTGGCCATTTCCTCCGGCTTTTTCTTGCCCATGGCCCTGCGGAGCATGTCCGCCCCGCCCAGGGTGTAACCACCGATGATCTGGGAAATCTGCATCACTTGCTCCTGATACACGATCACCCCGTAGGTGGGCGTGAGACAGGCTTGCAGGGCGGGATGGAAATAATCGATGGCCTGCTGGCCTTTCTTGCGCAGGATAAAATCGTCCACCATCCCCGAGCCGAGAGGGCCAGGACGGTAAAGGGCCAGGACGGCGATGATGTCCTCGAAGCGGTCGGGCTGGAGCTTGGCGAGCAGCTTCTTCATGCCCTCCGATTCCAACTGGAATACCGCCGTGGTGTTGGCTTTCTTCAATACCTCATAGGCCGCCGGGTCGTTGAAGTGCTGGGTGTCCAGCACCCCCTCGAAGGCCGGGTCGAGCCGCTTGATGTACTTGAGGGCCAAATCGATGATGGTAAGGTTGCGTAGGCCCAGGAAGTCGAATTTCACCAGCCCTATGGCTTCCACATCGTCCTTGTCGTATTGCGACACCACCGACTCCGCCCCCGCGGCCACGTACAGGGGGCAGAAGTCGGTCAGCTTACCGGGGGCGATCAACACGCCGCCGGCATGCATGCCCACGTTGCGGGTCAAACCTTCCAGCTTGCGCGCCAGCTCGAACAGTTCGCGCACCTCTTCCTCGTTGTCGTAGCGTTCCTTGAGCTGGGGCTCCATCCCCAACGCCTCGTCGAGGGAATACTGCTTGCCCGGCTGGGCGGGAATCAACTTGGACAATTGGTCGCAGAAATTGTAAGGCAGGTCCAGCACCCGCCCCACGTCCCGCACCACCGCCTTGGCGGCCATGGTACCGAAGGTGGCAATCTGGGACACGGCATCGGCGCCGTAGGTATCCCGCACGTACTCGATCACCCGCCAGCGGTTGTCCTGGCAAAAATCCACGTCGAAGTCGGGCATGGACACCCGCTCCGGGTTGAGGAAGCGCTCGAACAGCAGGGCGTAGCGCAGGGGGTCCAGGTCGGTGATGCCGAGGGAATAGGCCACCAAGGAACCGGCGCCGGAGCCCCGCCCCGGCCCAACGGGGACCCCGTTGTGCTTGGCCCAGTTGATGAAGTCGGCCACGATCAGGAAGTAGCCGGAAAACCCCATCTGAACGATCGTCTTGGTCTCGAACTCCAAGCGTTCGCGGTATACCGGCTCCTGCTCGGCACGTTTAGCCGGGTCAGGAAACAGTTCCTCCAAGCGCGATGACAAGCCTTGCGCCGCCTGCTGGCACATGAAGTCATCGAGGGTCATCCCCTCGGGGGTGGGGAACTGAGGCAGATAGTTTTTGCCCAGTTGCACCGACAAATTGCAACGTTTGGCGATTTCCACGCTGTTGGCGAGGGCCTCGGGGAAATCGGCGAACAACTCCGCCATTTCCGCTTGACTCTTGAAATACTGCTGCTCGGTAAATTTTTTCTGCCGCCGCTGATCATTGAGAACATAGCCCTCGGCAATGCACACGCGGGCCTCGTGGGCGCGGTAATCGTCGGGGTCAAGAAATTGCACCGGGTGGGTCGCCACGGCCGGCAGGCCGAGCTTGCCGGCTAAAGCGGCTGCCTGCTGCACATGCAACTCAGCCTGGGGATGACCGGTACGCTGAAGCTCGATGTAAAAACGGCCGGGAAAAACGGCCGCCCAGTCCGCAGCCAATGCCTCGGCACGGCTCTCGTTGCCCGCCAGCAAGGCTTGCCCGACATCCCCAAGCAGCCCCCCGGCAAGGGCGATCAACCCCTCGGCTCCGCCCTCGGCAAACCACTGCCGGGAAATTTCGGCCCGGCCCCGGTATTGGTTGGTCCGATAAGCGCGGGTCAGCAAATCGCACAGGCGCAAGTACCCCTGCCTGGACTGGCACAGCAGCAATAGGCGGGAAGGCTGGTCGCGGTTGGCCTCGTTCGCAATCCACACATCGCAGCCGATGATCGGCTTGATGCCCTTTCCCCGTGCGGTTTTGTAAAACTTCACCATGCCGAACAGGTTGTTGAGATCGGTCAGGGCCAGGGCGGGCATGCCGTCCTGGCGGGCGCGTTTTACCGCATCATCGAGGCGAACGATGCCATCGACGACGGAATACTCGCTATGGAGACGAAGATGGACGAAGGAGGGGCCGGACATAATGGTATAATTTCAGCCTTGATTTGTTAGGAATTTCTGCGGAACCGCAGCTTCCCGCACTGCGGCATTTTAGCACCATGAAGAAAACCCCTGAACTGCTCCTTCCCGCCGGAAGCCTGGAAAAAATGCGCTATGCCCACGCCTACGGGGCCGACGCGGTATACGCGGGCCTGCCCCGCTACTCCCTGCGGGCACGCAACAACGACTTCCGCCTGGACGAATTAAACACCGCCATCGGCGAGTCCCGAGCCAAGGGAAAACGGCTCTACATTACCGCCAACCTGATGGCCCACAACGCCAAGGTCAAGACCTTCCTCGCCGACATGGCGCCGGTGGTGGCGCTCAACCCGGATGCCCTGATCATGGCCGACCCCGGCCTGATCCTGATGGTTCGCGAAACCTGGCCGGAAATGCCGGTTCACCTTTCCGTCCAGGCCAACACCGTCAACTACGCCTCGGTGCGCTTTTGGCGCAAGCTCGGCGTGTCGCGCATTATCCTGTCGCGGGAACTGTCCCTGGAGGAAATCGCCGAAATCCGCCAGGAGTGCCCGGACATCGAATTGGAAGTCTTCGTCCATGGCGCCTTGTGCATCGCCTATTCCGGGCGCTGCCTGCTTTCCGGCTACTTCAACCACCGGGACCCCAACCAAGGCACCTGCACCAACTCCTGTCGCTGGGATTACGCCTTGCACGAGGCGGAGGAAACGCCCAACGGCGATATCGTGGCTTCACGCTCCGACTGTGGCGACGTGCTCCGCCACCCGCAGGCCGACCGGGTATTCCTGCTGGAAGAGGGGCAGCGCAAGGATGAGTTGATGCCCATCTTCGAGGACGAGCTCGGCACCTATATTCTCAACTCCAAGGACCTGCGCGCCATCGAACATGTGGCGAGACTGGTGGAAATCGGCATCGACTCCCTGAAAATCGAGGGCCGCACCAAGTCCGCCTACTACGTGGCACGTACCGCCCAAGCCTACCGCAAGGCGATCGACGATGCCGTCGCCGGTCGCCCCTTTGATCACACCCTGCTCTCCGACCTGGAGGGACTCGCCAACCGGGGCTACACCGACGGCTTCTACCAGCGCCACCATACCGCCGAGCACCAGAACTACCTCACCGGCCAATCCCTTCTCGGCCGCCGCCACTACGTCGGGGATATCGCCAGCTACGACGCCTCGCAAGGCCGGGCGGAGGTAGTGGTAAAGAACCGCTTCGAAGTCGGCGATCGCCTGGAAATCCTCCTCCCCTCCGGTAATCGCGATCTCCCTCTAACGGCCATGTGGAACGAAGCGGGCGAAGCCCTCCAGGTGGCCCCCGGTTCCGGCCACCGGGTGTGGATTCCTTTCGAATCACCGTGCGAGCTGGGGATGGTGGCGAAACACCTTGCTGACGTTAAGGATTAGTACGAATAGACACGTCTGCCAGCATCGTTTAACTTGCGGGGAAACTTTACACCATGCCGCAGCGGTTACCGTAAATGATCAAGAAAATCCGTGCCGACCAGCTCAAGCCTGGCCTCTTCGTGCATGACCTCAATTGCGGCTGGATGGACCACCCATTCATGCGCAACCGCTTCAAGGTGGAAAGCGAAGCACAGGTCCACACTATCCTCAAGCACGGCATTCGGGAAGTCTATATCGACACCGGCAAAGGGGACGACGTCAAGGACGCCATCCCCGAGGAAGAAGCCAAGGCCGAATTGGAGAAAGAGCTGGTCGAGTTGGCCACCGCCGAAGCGAAACCAGAAGCAGCCTTATCCTTCAACGAGGAAATCACCCGCGCCAAAAAAGTCCACTCCGAGGCCAACCAACTCATTCAAAACATCCTGAAGGACGTTCGGCTTGGCAAGCAGGTTGAAATCGAACAAGTAGAACCGATGGTGGAAAAAATCACCGGCACCATCCTGCGCAATAACAGCGCTCTGCTCAGCCTGAGCAAAATCAAGTCCAAGGACAATTACACCTTCCAACACTCGGTCAGCGTTTGCGCCCTTCTGGTCTCCTTCAGCCGGGCCATGAACCTGGACCCGGAAACCATCCGCCAAGCCGGCATCGGCGGCCTGCTCCACGATATCGGCAAAATGCAGGTACGCAACGAAATACTGAACAAGCCCGGCAAGCTCAGCGACCCGGAATTCACCCACATGAAATCCCACGTGGTGCACAGCCGGGAAATCCTCTCCCGCACCCCCGGCATCTCGCGCATTTCCATCGATGTGGCGGGCCAGCACCATGAACGTCATGACGGCACCGGTTATCCGGACAGCCTGAAGGGCAACGAAATTTCCCTGTTCGGCCAGATGGCCGCGATCGTGGACGTCTACGACGCCATCACCTCGGACCGGGTTTATCACAAGGGAATGCAGCCCACCGAAGCCCTGCGCAAGATATTCGAGTGGAGCAAATTCCATTTCAACCATCGGCTCGCCCAATCCTTCACCCGCGCCATCGGCATCTATCCAACGGGCACCCTGGTGCGATTGGAGAGCGGGCTCCTCGGCGTGGTAGTGGAGCAGAGGGAAACCAGCTTATTGCAACCCCTGGTGCGGGCGGTATTCGACACCAAGCGCAATTTCCCTATCCAACCCAAAGACATCGACCTATCCCGTCCCCTGGGCCAAGGAGGGGGCGACCGCATCGTCAGCCACGAATCCGGCGAAAAATGGAAAATCGACCCGCAGAAATATCTCTGAGCGGCATTGTCACGGGACGCCCTTAACAACCGCTGCCACATCGCTTATGCTGGCTGGCTGAAAGGGTCTTCAGCGCTGATGATCAAAAAAATCGCCACCGAGCAACTTCGCCCCGGCATGTTCATCCACGACCTGAATTGCGGCTGGATGGAACACCCCTTCATGCACAACCGCTTCAAGGTCGAAGGGCATGCCGAAATCGAGAAGATCACCCATATCGGCATCCGCGAGGTGTATATCGATACCGACCTGGGCCTCGACGTCAAGGACGCCCAGACCGAAGAAGACGTGCGTGCCGAAATCCACGAGAAAATGATCAAGGTGGTACAGGCCCACCCGGTCCGTCCTCACCCCCGTCCGGTGCGGGAAGAACTGGTAGTGGCCAAGCAAGTGCAGCACGAGGCCAACCAGGCTGTCCATTCGATCATGACCGATATCCGCATGGGCAAGCAGATCGAGGTGGAACAGGTCAATCCGGTGGTGGAACGCATCACCGATTCCATTCTGCGCAACCGCGACGCCCTAATCAGCCTCGGGCGTATCAAGGAGCGGGACAATTACACCTTCCAACACTCGGTCAACGTCTGCGCCCTCTTGGTATCCTTTTGCAACGCCCTGGACGTCGAACCGAATGTCATCCGGGAAGTAGGCATCGGCGGCCTGCTGCACGACATCGGCAAGATGAAGGTCCCCCTCGCCATCCTCAACAAACCCGGCCCCCTGACGGAAAAAGAGTTCAACGCCATGAAGGCCCACGCCCCCCTGGGCCGCGACATGCTGCGGGAAACGCCGAACATCCCGGACACCGCCATCATGGTGACCGGGCAGCATCACGAGCGCTACGACGGCACCGGCTATCCCGACTAGCTGAAAAGCGAGGAGATATCCCTGTTCGGCCAAATGGCCGCCATCGTGGACGTATACGACGCCCTCACCTCCAACCGCATTTACCACAAGGGCGAGGAGCCAACCGGCGTACTGCGCAAACTCTACGAATGGAGCAAATTCCATTTCGACGTGGAACTGGTGCAGCACTTCATCCGCACCATCGGCATTTACCCCCTCGGCTCCCTGGTCAGCCTGGAGAGCAGCCGCCTTGCCGTGGTGGTGGAACAGGGCCAGGAAAGCCTGCTCCGGCCCGTGGTACGGGTCATCTTCGACCTCAAGCGGGGGTTCAAGATCACCCCCAGGAGTCTCGACCTCGCCCAACCGGTGGGAAAAGGGGGAGCCGACCGCATCGTCGGTTACGAACTCCCCGACAAGTGGAACATCAATCCCTTCGAATTCCTGTGAAAAACTGCCTTACATCTCCCCTTCCGGCGTTGCGCCGATTTTGTGGATGCTGATGTCGGCGCCGTTGAATTCGTCCTCCGGTTCCAGGCGGATGCCCAGGACTTGTTTCAACGCGCCATAGACGGCAAACCCCGCCATCAGGGCGATGCCCACGCCAAGCAGGGTTCCCGTCAACTGGGACATGAAGCTCACGTTCCCCATGCCGCCCAGGGCCTTTTGCCCGAACACCCCCGCCGCCATGCCGCCGAGGGTGCCGCACAGGCCGTGAAGGGGCCACACGCCGAGCACGTCGTCGATCTTCCATTTGTTCTGGGTCATGGTGAACATCCAGACGAACATGGCCCCGGCGATACCGCCGGTAACCAGGGCCCCCAACGGGTGCATCAGGTCGGAGCCGGCGCACACGGCCACCAGTCCAGCCAAGGGGCCGTTGTGGACGAAGCCGGGGTCGTTCTTACCCACCACCAAGGCGGCAAGGGTTCCCCCCACCATGGCCATCAGGGAGTTCACCGCCACCAGACCGCTTACGGCATCGATGGTCTGCGCCGACATGACGTTGAAGCCGAACCAGCCGACCGTCAAAATCCACGCGCCCAGGGCAAGAAAGGGAATGCTGGAAGGCGGATGAGCCGCCACCAAGCCATCCTTGGTGTAACGGCCACGGCGGGCACCCAGCAACACCACGGCACCCAGCGCCATCCACCCCCCCATGGCATGGACCACCACCGAACCGGCAAAGTCATGGAACTCCGCGCCGAATGAGGCCTTCAGCCAATCCTGCACGCCATAGTGGTGATTCCATGCGATCCCCTCGAAAAAGGGATAAACGAACCCCACCAGAATGAACGTCGCCGCCAGTTGCGGATTGAACTTGGCACGCTCGGCGATGCCGCCGGAAATAATGGCCGGAATCGCTGCGGCAAAGGTCAGCAGGAAGAAGAACTTCACCAGATCGTAGCCGCTCTTCTGCGCCAGGACATCGGCGCCGGAAAAGAAATCGACTCCGTAGGCAATGCCATAGCCGATAAAGAAATAGGCCACCGTGGAAACGCAAAAATCCACCAGGATCTTCACCAGGGCATTCACTTGGTTCTTCCTGCGTACCGTTCCTAACTCCAGGAAGGCAAAGCCGGCGTGCATCGCCAGCACCATGATGGCCCCCAACAGGATGAACAATACATCGCTACCGGTTTTTAGATTCTCCATAGCATCCTCGCTGATCAAAACCGGCACACAAAAGCAAGAATTGTTCCCCGCATAACATAAAACACAATATATTGATTATTAATGATTTAAATGTACAACCATTTTAATAGCGCACAGCAAACGCACCATTTGAGTGCGCATACGAAAAATAGGCACGTATTTTGTGCGCCAGAAGGGCGGAAACAAAAAAGGCGCACCCACTGGGTGCGCCATCGATGACCGAGCAATCCGGCTTATTCCGACACATCCAGTCCGTGGCGATGAGTATGATTGATGATACTGAGCAGGGGCTTGAAGGTCATGTGCTTGCCCATCTTGTCCGCCAAGGCCATGAAAGGCAGGTCCGGGCCGTTGGGATCGAACTCGTAGCGGCCGCTAATCATGTCGTCGTACATCTGGCGCAGTTGCTGGTCCAGTGCAGCCACCATGGGCAGAATGGGCTCATAAGCCTCGGCGTCGTCGCCGATGATGGACGACAATTCGTCCACCTCGTACACCGCTTGGTGCACCAGGTCGATGTATTCGTCCACGGTCTTGGGTTGCTTCATGTATCTTGCTCCTAAAAAAACAAACCGCGCCGCAAGCATCCATCCGGTGGCCCGAACAGCGCATGCGGCGCGGAAACCGCCGAAGCGGCAAACTTACTTGTTGGCGACGTCGGCCAGCTTGGTCGGCGCGATCACATGGCCGTTCAGGGCCGCCTCGTTGGCGGTTCCGCCGTAGGCCACAGTGATCAACTGGCTGTAGTAGGTCACCGGAATATTGAACTTGGTGCCGTAACGCTTGTTCACCTCGCCTTGATAGATTTCCACGTTGGCTTGGCACAGGGGGCAAGGCGTCACGATCATGTCGGCGCCGTGGTCGTAGGCGGACTCGATGATGTCCTTGATCTGCTTCTGGCTCTTTTCCGGCTCGGAGAAGGCCAGGGCACCGCCGCAGCAGGTCACCTTCTGGTCGTAGCTCTTGACCGCCTCGCCACCCATGGCTTCCACCAGGTTGTCGAGATAGAGCGGGTTCTCGAAGGACTCGCCGGCAATGCCGAAGGGACGGTTGGTCTGGCAGCCCACGTAACCGGCGAACTTGATGCCCTGGAGGGGCTTCTTCACACCGGCCTTGAGGGCGTCGTAACCGATGTCCTCGATCAGCACCTCCACCATGTGGCGCGCTTCGGCCTGGCCTTTGTATTCCAGCCCGGCTTCCTTGAGAGCCTCGTTGGCATCAGCCTTCATCTGCGGGCTGTGGTCCAGGCGTTCCTTGGCCTCGCGGGAGGCCAGCCAGCAGGCGGCACAGGTCGCCACCATGTCCTGGCCCTGGTTATGCTGCTCGGACAAGGCCAGATTGCGGGCGGAAAGAACGATGCGGGGCAGTTCGCCGCCGCCGCCGTAGCCGATGGACGCACCACAGCAATTCCAGTCCGGCACTTCGTTGAGAGTGATGCCGAGCTTCTGGCACATGGAATTGGTCGATACCAGGTAGTTCGCCGACGAGGCCTTGCCCTGGGAAGAACAACCGGGATAGAAGGAATAGGTCTTGTTTGCCATCTGTCTCACTCCTTAGGCCAGTTTCCGGCGGCTGTCTTCGATCTCGCGCGCCTTCTTCAGCATGGCATGGAAACCGCTCTTGTCCTTGATCTTGTGGCCGCCGAGAATTTCCATCGGGTTCAGGCGGCCGGCCTTCATCAGGCCCAGGCCCACGCTCTGCATCGCCATGGCATTCTTGATGCCCTGGCCGAAGCCGTCCTTGAAGTACAGGCTGAGGGACAGCTTGAGCTCGTTGACGCGGCCGTCCTTGGTCAGGTTGTCCCAGAACATCTGGCCGAACTCGGCGGTGGGCTGGCCCTTGGGTGCCAAGCCCTCGCGCTTGGCCAGGTAGGCCAGGCCGTGCATGATGTGGGTGATGGGCAGCTTGCGCGGGCAGCGCACGATGCACTGGTAGCAGGAGGTGCACATCCACATGGAATCGGAAGACAGCACTTCCTCGCGCTTGCCGGCACGGATCATCATGAAGAGTTCCTGGGGCGGATGGGCCCAGTGGGGTCCGAACGGGCAGGAGCCCGAGCAGACGCCGCACTGCATGCACATCTTGACCATGTGGCCTTCTTCGACCCGCTCCTCCACTTCCTTCAGGAAGCTGTTGTGGTATTTCATTTCGCTCATGTTCGCCACTCCTAGAAGCCTTTGAACGGGTTCATGCCGATCTCTTCGATCTTGGCCGCGTAGTTATTGATCAACTGCGGCACGCGCTCGATGTCGGTGATCGCCACTTCATAGGTGGCGACGCGCTCGGTTTCGAGGTTCATGCTCTTCAGGGTGTCGTCCACCTTGCTCATGCGGTAAGTCGCCAGCTCGGAACCCTTGACGAAGTGGCACTGGTAATCCTCGCCATGCTTGCAACCCATCAGCATCACGCCGTCGTAGCCGGAGTTCAGGGCGTCGGTGATGAAGATGGTGTTGACGGAGCCCAGGCAGCGCACCGGGATGATCCGCACGAAGGGGTTGTACTCGATGCGGTTCATGCCCGCCATGTCGAGGGCCGGATAGGCGTCGTTCTCGCAGGCCAGGATGAGGATGCGCGGCTTCTCGGAAAACTCGTCCGGCACGTCCACGGCCTTGATCTGGGAGCCGATGGAGTCGATGGAGTAGTTCTCGAAGGAGATCACCCGCACCGGGCAGGCGCCCATGCAGGTGCCGCAGCGGCGGCAGCGC
>JAGUYQ010000126.1 GCA_020061285.1 Betaproteobacteria bacterium | reverse complement strand
GCCGCAGGCGGCGGCGGCGTTCAGGTCTTCCTCGCACATCCGCCCCCAGGCCATCAGGCGTGCCGGCAGGCGACGGGCGACGAGGGCGCGGATCACTTCCCGCTCCTCCTCGCCCATGGACGGGATGCCCACTTCCAGTTCGCCGACGCCCGCTGCGGCCAGGGACTCGGCGATCTGGATTTTCTCCGTGGGAGTAAACGCCACGCCGGCGGTCTGCTCTCCGTCCCGCAGGGTGGTATCGTTGATGGTGACGCTTCCGGTCGGCATATCGGTTCCCTCCCATGATGCTCGCCCGAAAGCTGAGCAACCTCCATGCCAGACATTTTTATTAATTACAAATCAATATGTTACTTTTTCATCCCCTCGCCATGCGGCGACGGGTGTCGGATTTGCGACAAGACCCCGACAGTCCCCCTCCCATACATCCATGACATTTCACTATCGTGAAACTACCTTTCGCACCGCATTTTTGTTATATTCAAGCGAAACAAAAACTATCAGATAGTTCACCCCTTGCAGAGGTCGGCGGGATCAGCGCCGACAAAAAATAACAGGCGCGAAACGGATGGAGATACAGCAATGGCCCTGAAACGCATCAACGACCTCAAGATCTGGGTACGCTTGGTTGCCGCCATTTGGCTCATGCTGGTCCTTGCCTGGACCGGGATGATCTACTGGGCCTACGAGGAACAGGAGCACAACGCCATCGAACAGGCGAAGGATTTCGCCAACAGTGTCCATACCATGACCCTGGCCAGCCTCACCGGCATGATGATCACCGGCACCGTGGCCCAGCGCGCCGTTTATCTCGACCAGGTTAAAAGCACCCAGGACATCCGCGAACTCCGCGTCATTCGCGGGGAGCCAGTAATCAAGCAGTTCGGCCCCGGCGCAGCCGACGAACAAGGCCCCGACGCCATCGAGAAGCAGGTGCTGGATACCGGCAAACCCTATTTCCAGATAGACGGAGAGAAAGACATGCTCCGCGCCGTGATTCCAGCCGTTGCCCAGAAAGACTATCTCGGCAAGAACTGCCTGATGTGCCACATGGTCAACGAGGGCACCACCGTCGGCGCCGTCAGCATGCGCATCTCCCTGGAAAAAGTCAGGAATGCGGTGAACAACTTCACCATGAAGATTCTGCTGGTGGCCGTCGGCCTCAGTATTCCCTTGTTGCTGTTCATCTACCTCTTCATCAGCCGCGTCGTCTCCCGCCCCCTCAAGGAAATGACCCACGGCCTTACCGACATCGCCCAGGGCGAGGGCGACCTCACCCGCCGCTTGGCCGTCCACAGCCGTGACGAGATCGGCACGGCCTCGGCGGTGTTCAACCAGGTGATGGGCAAGTTCCAGGACCTCATCCGCCACGTCAGCGAATCGGCGGAGCAGGTTTCCGGCGCCGCCCGCCAACTGACTTCCCATGCCCAGCAGGTGGCCGTCAGTTCCCGCGAGCAAAGCGAGAAAGCCACCACCGTCGCCGCCTCGGTGGAAAATATGGCTGTCAGCGTCAATTCCGTCACCGACCGGGTGGAGGAAGTGAAGCAGCTTTCCGCCTCCAGCATGGAACGCTCGGCGGAAGGCAACGAAAGCCTGTCGGAATTGGTGGGGGAAATCGACAGTGTGGAATCGGCGGTGAACGACATCGCCACCTCGGTCAACGAGTTCGTCAAGAGCACCGAAGCCATCACCGCCATGACGCGCCAAGTGAAGGACATCGCCGAGCAGACCAACCTGTTGGCGCTCAACGCCGCCATCGAGGCCGCCCGCGCCGGTGAACAGGGGCGCGGCTTTGCCGTGGTGGCCGACGAGGTGCGCAAACTGGCTGAAAAATCCGCCCAGTCGGCAAGCGAGATCGACACCGTTACCCAGTCCATCACCCACCAGTCCAAGGAAGTGGGGGAGTCCATCGATCGGGGCCTCAGCCATCTGCGGTCGAGCCAGGATTCCCTGGAAAACGTCGCCATCGTGCTGTCGGAAGCCAACGGCGTGGTTTCCCAGGTCAACGACGGCCTCTCCCACATCACCGAGGAAGCCGAAGTGCAACGCAAGTCCAGCACGGTCGTGGCCAATATCGTGGAATCCATCGCCGCCATGAGCGAGGAAAACAGCGAGGCGGTGGAATTGGCCGCCCAGGAAGCGCAACAGCTCGAATCGCTGGCCGACAGCCTGCAAGGCGCGGTCAGCCGCTTCAAGGTCTGAGGCGGGTTGAAGGCCGGGTGGCGTGAATTTCTGTAGCCACTGCGGCGCCGCCCTTTCCCTGCGCATCCCTGCCGGCGACAACCTACCCCGCTACGTCTGCGACCAATGCGGGGCGGTTCACTACCAAAATCCCAAGATCGTGGTCGGCTGCATCCCGGAATGGGAAGGCCGGGTTCTGCTCTGCCGCCGTGCCATCGAGCCCCGCCACGGCCTGTGGACCATCCCCGCGGGCTTCATGGAGAACGGCGAGACCACCCTCCAGGCGGCGGCGCGGGAGACCCTGGAAGAAGCCAATGCGCGGGTGAACGTAGGGGCGCTGTATGCCCTCTACAACCTGCCCCACTACAACCAGGTCTACCTGATTTTTCTCGGCCGGCTCGCCGACAGCGGCTACTCCCCCGGGGAAGAAAGCCTGGAGACGCGCCTCTTCGCACCGGAAGACATCCCT
>JAGUYQ010000032.1 GCA_020061285.1 Betaproteobacteria bacterium | reverse complement strand
TAGTCGATGGGGGCGTGCTCGGCCCAGCGGTCCTCGCCGTCGGCTTCGATCGCCACGCACAGATCGGGCAGGCCGGAGGCATGGGGCACGGCCATGGGCTCCACGGCGGTGACGGTCCCGGATGTCGGTGCGTGGACCGCGGCGGAGATGAAGCCGGAAGGCTCGCCGATCAACTGCCCCTTCAGCACCTTGTCGCCCGCTTGCACCAGGGGTTTGGCGGGATTTCCCATATGCTGCCGCAGGGAGACCACCAGACGATGGGGCAGGGGAGCCTGGGCGATGGCCTGCTGGTTGGATTCCGCCTTGTGTTGGGGCGGATGGATGCCGCCATGGAAAGTATGCAGTGTTCTCATGCGACTTTTTTCACCTCGTAGGCCGGGTATTCCCATTTCCAGTTGCCGATGTCGGTCTTGACCGGGTCCATGATGATGCATTCCTCTACCGGGCAGGCGGGCTCGCACAGACCGCAGCCGGTGCAGACGGAGCTGATGACGGTATGGACCTGCTTGGTGGCCCCGATGATGGCATCCACCGGGCAAGCCTTGATGCAGGCGGTGCAGCCGATGCAGGTCTTCTCGTCGATGGCGGCCACGGCCTTGGGTGCGGGTTCGGCGGATTCCCCGCCCAGGGGTTCGTAGGGAACGCCCACCAGGTCGGCGATGGCTTGGCCGGCGCCGGGGCCGCCAGGAATGCACAGGTTGGGGGTCGCGCCGCCGCTGGCTACCGCCTCGGCGTAAGGCTTGCAACCGGGGAAGCCGCACTGGCCGCACTGGGTTTGGGGCAGCAGGGCGTCGATTTGTTCCACCAGTGGGTTGCCTTCGACCTTGAATTTGATCGAGGCGAAGCCGAGGACCGCACCCAGCACTAGGGCGATTGCCGCCATTACGAGAATTGCCGTTAGCATATTCAACCTTTCCTGAATGCCAGGGGCGAAGTAAACAGAAGCGTCATTTCACCAGACCCGAGAAACCGAGGAACGCCAAGCTCAGCAGGCCGGCGGTAATCATGGCGATCGGCGCGCCGCGGAAATGGAGCGGAATGTCCGCCGATTCCAGCCGCTCGCGCATGGAGGCGAACAGCACCAGGGCAAGGGTGAAGCCTATGGCGCCGCCGAGGCCGTAGACCACCGATTCGACGAAATTGTGCTTTGCATTGATGTTGAGCAGGGCCAAGCCCAGCACGGCGCAATTCGTGGTAATCAGCGGCAGGTAGATGCCCAGGGCCTGATACAGCACAGGGCTGCTTTTCTTGATGAACATTTCGGTGAACTGCACGATACTGGCGATGACCACGATGAAGGCCACGGTTTGCAGGTAGGACAGATCAGGCCCGAGCAGGTAAGTATTGACCAAGTAGGTGACCGCCGTGGCGAGAGTGAGAACGAAGGTAGTGGCCGCCCCCATGCCGATTGAGGTTTCCACTTTTTTGGAAACCCCCATGAAGGGGCACAGGCCCAGCATTTTGGTCAGCACGATGTTGTTTACCAACACGGTGCCGACGATCATCAGCAGGTAGCTTTCCATGTATTTAATCTCGCCAGCATGTCATCTATAAGATATTTGAGATATCACCCGAATAAGAACGTGGGATTTTACTTTCCGTTCCTCGAATGGGCAATGATTGTTCGCAATAATCCATAAGCTTATATCCGCCTTGCTTACATGCCCCTTACGTAAGCATGGAAATGGCATCAGCCGCCGCCGTGTGGGTATAACCCAAATCCACCGCCACGTGGGACTCGGTGACCTTGCCCAGGCAGACATTAAGACCGTCCCGCAGCCCGGCATGTTCCTGTAGCGCCCCCTTGATCCCCTTGTCGGCCAGCAGGCGGACAAAGGGCAAGGTGGCGTTGGCCAGCGCCTGAGTGGCGGTGCGGGCTGCCGCTGCCGGCATGTTGGTGACGCAGTAATGCACAATGGCTTCCTCGATATACGTCGGCGCACTATGGGTGGTGGGCCGCGATGTCTCCGCGCTTCCGCCCTGGTCGATGGCTACGTCCACCAGTACCGACCCTGGGCGCATGGTCTTTATGGTTTCACGAGTAAGCAATTTTGGTGCCCGCTTTCCGGGGATGAGCACGGAGCCGACCACCAAGTCGGCATCCCGAACCAGTTCCGCCAATGCGTCGGGTTCGGAATAGCGGGTCTTGAGGCGGGGGCCGAAAAGATCGTCCAACTGGCGCAGCCGTTCCAGGTTGATGTCGGCGATGGTGACATCGGCGCCGAGTCCCAGGGCCATGCGGGCCGCCTGGGTGCCGACGGTGCCGCCGCCGATGATGGCTACCCGTGCCGGGGCGACGCCGGGTACGCCGCCCAGCAGTATGCCGCTGCCGCCATTGGCCAATTGCAATGCCGTCGCGCCGGCCTGAATAGCCAAACGGCCGGCGACTTCCGACATGGGAGTGAGGAGGGGCAAGGCCCCGTGGCGGTCGGTAACGGTTTCGTAGGCGATGGCGATGGACTCGGCTTCCACCAAGGCGCGGGTGAGGATGGGATCGGGGGCGAGGTGAAGGAAACAGAACAATCCCTGTCGTTTTTTCAACAACGGGAATTCCGCCTGTTGGGGTTCCTTGACCTTGACTACCAGGGGGCAGTCGTAAACTTCGGCTGGGGTGCGGGCTACCTCGGCCCCGGCGGTACGATACTGGTCATCGCTGAAGCCGACCCGTTCTCCCGCATTGTGTTCGACGCGCACCCGATGGCCGGCGGCGGTCAATAGGCTGACGCCGGCGGGGGTGATGCCGACCCGGTATTCGTGATCCTTGATTTCCTTGGGGACGCCGATCAGCATGGAGCGGATTCCTTGACAATGTTGCAGGACAATAGTAAACCAAAAAACTCGGGAATTGCCAGTTTTATTACGTTTAGCCCAGGGTCCGGCACACCTCGCCCACCAAGGGCGGGCCGCGATAGATGAGGCCGGTGTAGATCTGGACCAGGCTGGCGCCGGCGCGGATTTTTTCCTCTGCGTCCAGCCCTTCCATGATGCCTCCGACACCGATGACGGGGATTTTTCCCTGGAGGGCGAGGGAAAGCTGTTTGACCACCGAGGTGGATTTCAGGCGCAAGGGGGCGCCGGAGAGGCCGCCGGTTTCGTTGCCGTGGGGCAGGGTTTCCACTCCCTTGCGGGAAAGGGTGGTGTTGGTGGCGATCACGCCGTCGATGCGGTATTGCAACAGCAGATCGGCGATCTGGACGATTTCCGTGGTTTCTAGGTCCGGGGCGATCTTCAGCACCAGGGGGACGTGTTTGCCGTGGGTCAGGGCCAGGGCTTCCTGCTCCTGCTTGAGGGCGTCGAGAAGTCGTTCCAGTTCACCGGCCTGCTGGAGTTGGCGCAGGTTCTTGGTGTTGGGGGAGGAGATGTTGACCGCGACATAGCTGGCATGGGGATATACCTTGCGCAAGCCGATCAGGTAGTCGTCCACCGCGTTTTCGATCGGGGTATCGAAATTCTTGCCGATATTGATGCCGAGAATGCCTTTGTAGCGGGCGTGCCTGACGTTCTCCACCAGCCTGTCCACTCCGCCGTTGTTGAATCCCATGCGGTTGATGATGGCTTGGGCCTGGGGCAAACGAAACAGCCGGGGTTGGGGATTGCCCGGCTGGGGGCGGGGGGTGACGGTGCCGATTTCGAGAAAGCCGAAGCCGAGGGCGGCCAGGGCGTCGATATGGTCGCCGTTCTTGTCCAGGCCGGCGGCCAAGCCGACGGGATTGGGGAAGGTCAGGCCCATCACGGTGCGCGGCCGGCATTCGGCCTTGTCCGTCAGCAGGGACAGCAGCCCCAGGCGGTGGGCGTGGTCCATGGCCTTCAGGGTCAGGCCATGGGCGGTTTCGGCGTCGAGGCCGAAAAGAATGGGGCGAATGAGCGCGTACATGGGCCAATTATATGTCCGAGCGGCATGGCCCATAAAGAGCCCCGTGAAATGAGGCGGGGTGCGGGTGCGGTTTTTGCCGCAGACGGTCATGCCACCATGTGGGGGCTTTCGATCATTTGCTGATAAATCAGGCTTTGCAG
>JAGUYQ010000129.1 GCA_020061285.1 Betaproteobacteria bacterium | reverse complement strand
TCATTTTGCGCAGCACTTCGGCGGAAACCTGGGGCGGCGCCATCTTGTTGCCGCGGGCTTCGACCCAGGCATCGCCGTTGTCGGCCTTGACGATCTTGAAGGGCATCAGGTCGATGTCCTTCTGCACTTCCTTCTCCTGGAAGCGGCGGCCGATCAGGCGCTTCACCGCGAACAGGGTGTTGGTCGGGTTGGTGACTGCCTGACGCTTGGCGGGGGCGCCCACCAGGATTTCACCGTCCTCGGTGTAGGCGATGATGGAAGGGGTGGTGCGGGCGCCTTCGGCGTTCTCGATCACCTTGGGCTGGCCGTTTTCCATCACGGCCACGCAGGAGTTGGTGGTACCCAGGTCAATACCGATGATTTTTCCCATGTCTGTATCCTTTGCGCGAAATGTTCGAGATTTCTGAAAACTGGTCTTAAGTTGGGGACGAAACCCGTGCTTTCAAGTCAGGCGCCCTTGGCCTTGGCCACCATCACCAGGGCCGGGCGCAACACCCGCTCGTGCAATTGATAGCCCTTCTGCATCACCCCCACCACGGTATTGGGCTCGGCGTCGGCTTCCACCATGCTCAAGGCCTGGTGCTTGTGGGGGTCGAATTTTTCGCCCATGGGGTTCACTTCGGTGACGCTGAATTTCTGGAATACCGAACTCAATTGCTTGAGAGTGAGTTCCACGCCGCTCTTCATGTTTTCGAGGGTGGCGTTTTCCGTCGCCAGGGCGGCTTCCAGGCTGTCCTTCACCGCCAGCAGTTCGCTGGAGAAGCCCTCCACGGCGAACTTGTGGGCCTTGGCCACGTCATCCTGGGCGCGCTTGCGCATGTTCTCGGTTTCGGCCTTGGCGCGCAGCCAAGCGTCGTAGTGTTCCTGGGCCTTGAGCTCGACCTGTTTCAGTAACTCCTCGTTGCTGGGCAGGGTTTCGACGCTGTTTTCGGCAGCGGGGTTTTCCTGCTCGGGAGTAGGGGTGACTTCGGATTGCATGCTTCCCTCCACGATTGACATGGAGGGCAGATGGGGACGGGTGCGCTCATTTCAAGAGCGGCGGAGGAATTTTCCGCAAAAAATAACGGCGCCCTTGGGCGCCGCCGTGGATGGAAATCTGTCAGGCCGACAAATCCACTTTCTGCACCGTGCCCACCGTGCCGTTTTCGTTGAGGTAGACGCCGGTGGAGCGGATTTGCCCGTCGGTCTGGTTCTGGGCGTTCTTCAGGGTGAAGTCGGTGCTCACATGGCCGAGATAGATGGCGCCCACCCCCGCTTGGCCGAGCCCGATCAGCCGGTCCTGGCCGTTCTCGTCCTTGGACCAGATACGCAGCTTGGAGTAGATGGCGTCGTTTTCGTCGATCCACTGGTTGCCGTCGCTGTCGTAAGCCGCCAATTCGCCGAAGCCGTCGCCGCTCTTGGCGCCGAAGAGCTCGGAGCCGTTGTTGATCTTGCCGTCGGCGTTCTTGTCCAGGGCGAGGAAGCCGCTCCCCGGCCCGACGAAGGAAATCTGGTCGTCGCGGCCGTCGGAGTCGATGTCGAAGCTGAACTTGGTTTGGGTGAGCTGGGCGGCATTGCCGTTGAAATTGATTACCAAGGGGTCTTTCATCTTGATGGTGGCGTCGCCGGAACGCAGGCTGATGCTGTTCTCCTCCATGAATTGGCGGCTCATGGACAGGTCCACGCTGAACTTGATTTCCTTGCCGTCCTGGGTACGGACAACCCCTTCGGCAGAGAAAGTGGTCTTTTCCGACTCGTAGTGGCTTTCGTAGTAATCGTATTCCACCCCCCAGCCGACTCGCTGCTGCCCTTGGCCCTGCTGCGCCTGTTGCAGCTTCTGGCCGGTTTCCTGGGTCGTCTTCAGTTGCTCCTGGGCATCCTGGCCCAGTTTCTGGAGATCCTTGAGGGAGAAAAAGCGAATCTTCTTCCCCGTGAGGTGTTCCAGGGTCTGGATCAGCAATTGTATTTTGAAATCGTCCTCGGGGCTGACCTCGGTGTCGGCTGCGGCTACCTGCTGGGTGGATTGGGCGGCCAGCGCTTCCTGGGAAATCCGCACCGCATCCGCGGCGGCGGCGCGCAAGGTGCCTCCCCCGCGGCCCTCGAAATCCGGTCGCCGGTCGCCGATCCAGGCGCGCAGGGTCTCCTTCTGGGTGTGTTTTTCCACAGCGGTGTGCTGGCTGGATAGTTGAACGGCGGAGCTGTCGATTTTCATGGTCTACCTCGCATTTCCCTGAAAGGGGGGAGAATCCCCCTCCCAACACTTTAAGTATAGGAAACAGGGGGATGAACTAAGGGGTAAATTAAATAACGGCAGCGGAAAGGGATACTTGATGGTTGTTTCGGCACGCCTTGCCGGGCGGCCTATTACGCGCTTGGCAGCCAGCCGGCGAGGTGAAGACGGGCGAGATCGGCCAGGGCGGCAATCCATTCCGGCCGCTCGTTGAGGGCGGGGATATAGTGGAATTCGCTGCCGCCGGCACCGAGGAAGGCCGCCTTGCCCTCGAGGGCGATTTCCTCCAGGGTTTCCAGGCAGTCTGCGGCAAAACCGGGGCACACCACGTCCACCCGTTTCACTCCCTGGCCCGGCAGAGCGGCCAGGGTCTTGTCGGTGTAGGGTTGGAGCCATTGCGCCTTGCCGAAACGGGACTGGAAGGCGACGCGGTAATCCTTCTCTTCCAAGCCCAGGGCACGGGCGAGGGAATGGGCGGTAAGCAGGCAATCGTCCCGGTAGGGGTCGCCGCGGTCGATGGCTGCCTGGGGCATGCCGTGGAAGCTCATCAACAGCACGCCGGGCCGGCCATGGCGGGACCAGTGTTGGTCGATGCTCGCCGCCAGGGCGGCAATGTAGCCGGCATGGTCGGGGTAATGGCGGACGGTGCGGATTTCCGGCAGGTTGCGCAGAGTTGCCAGGGCCTGGAACAAGCCGTCGAAGGCGCTGGCGGTGGTGGCGGCGGCATATTGCGGGTAGAGGGGCAGGGCCAGGACGCGGTCGC
>JAGUYQ010000231.1 GCA_020061285.1 Betaproteobacteria bacterium | reverse complement strand
GCGCGGGGTGTTGGAAACATGGTCGTCGCCCCGCAGCACGTGGCTGATCCGCATATCCCAATCGTCCACCACCACGCAGAAGTTGTAGGTCGGCGAGCCGTCGGGACGAGCGATAATCAGGTCGTCCAGTTCGTTGTTATGGACGGCGATCTTGCCCTTGATCATGTCGTCGAAGGCCACCACACCGTCCAAGGGGGTCTTGAAACGCACCACCGGCTGCACGCCGGGGCGCGCGGCGGCGTGATTGTCGCGGCAACGGCGATCGTAGCGCGGTTTAAGGCCAGCGGCCATCTGGTCCTCGCGCATTTTTTCCAGCTCTTCCTTGCTGCAATAGCAGTGGTAAGCCTTGCCCTCGTCGAGAAGCTGCTGAATCACCTCACGGTAGCGATCCATGCGCTGCATCTGGTAGAACGGCCCCTCGTCGTAATCCAGGCCAAGCCAGTTCATGCCGTCGAGAATCGCCTGTACCGATTCCGGCGTGGAACGCTCCAGGTCGGTATCTTCGATACGGAGCACGAACGTGCCCTTGTTCTTGCGGGCGAAAGCCCAGGAAAACAGCGCCGTGCGGGCGCCGCCGATGTGCAGGTAGCCGGTGGGACTGGGTGCGAAACGGGTACGTATCATGGAGGGGCGCAATCTACAAAAGGGACTATTTTAACCGTGATTGTCGCCCCCCCGAAACATCCGTCCCACCCCAGGTTAAAATTCCGGGGTTGACGGGGTCGATTCTTCTCCTTAAAATGCGCCCCTTTCGGGTCGGTAGCTCAGTTGGTTAGAGCAGCGGACTTTTAATCCGTTGGTCGAGAGTTCGAGTCTCTCCCGACCCACCAGAACACCAGTAACTTCGGCCAGAAACACGCCGGGTCGTTAGCTCAGTTGGTAGAGCAGCGGACTCTTAATCCGTAGGTCGAGTGTTCGAGCCACTCACGACCCACCAATAAAAAAGCCTCGCATTCTTGCGAGGCTTTTTTTACTTCCCCTCCACTGTAACAACTTCGCCCATTCTTTTCGAGGCAATCCACGCACTGGCAGCGCCACGATAAAAAAGGCCCGCGATTTCTCACAAGCCTTTGTTTTTCTGGTGCCGACAGTAGGAGTCGAACCCACGACCTTCTGATTACAAATCAGCTGCTCTACCAACTGAGCTATGCCGGCGACAGGGGCGAATTATAGCCCCATGAAATTTGGAGGGCCACAATTGAAAAACGCGCCGGTTAAGGCGCGTTTTGAATTTGGTTGCGGGGGCAGGATTTGAACCTACGACCTTCGGGTTATGAGCCCGACGAGCTGCCAGACTGCTCCACCCCGCGTCCGGAAGCCAGCAATTATACGGAAGTTCATTCGCATGTCAAGTTAAGCATGGCGCCCCCGACAGGAATCGAACCTGTAACTGGCCCTTAGGAGGGGCCTGTTATATCCATTTAACTACAGGGGCACAGTTCGCCCCGAGTGGGCGAGCAAGGCTTTATTCTACGCTATCAACGAACGCAGCGGAATCCGCCGCCGCCCCGCTCCCCGGCCAGATAGGCTATCCTTAACCCTATCCCGCCCTACTGACGACCTGGCCCTCCCCCAGGGGAGCCGCCTTGCTAAGATGGACACAGAACCCGTATTATCCGCCCCCCTCTCAACCGCAAGACGAAGGAGTTTTTCATGGCCCAACTTACCGCCGCCCAGATCGAATCGTTGAAAAAGCAGTTGCAACAGCAAAAATCCGTTCTCTGGGAGGATGTGCGCACCGAATTGGAACGTTCGGGCAACCAGAAATTTGCCGACCTCGCCGGGGAAGTGCGCGATCCGGGCGAGGAATCGGTGGCGGCCATGCTGGTGGATATGGATGCCGCCATCGTGGACCGTCAGGTACACGAAATCCGCGATATCGAAGACGCCCTGACGCGCATCGCCGACGGCAACTATGGCACGTGCATCGACTGCGGCGTGGACATCGGTTTCGAGCGCCTCCAGGCCTACCCTACCGCCCTGCGTTGCGTCCGCTGCCAAGGCCAGCGCGAAAAAACCCATGCCGGCGAAGGCATGCCCACCCTCTAAAATTTCCATGCCGGTCCACAATGCGGATGTGGCGGCGATTTTTGAGGAAATCGCCAACCTGCTGGAAATCGAGGCGGCCAATCCGTTCCGCATCCGCGCTTACCGCAACGCCGCCCGCGTCGTGGCCGAGCAGGGACGGGAAATGCGTACCCTGGTGGAGAAAGGCGAGGACCTCACCCGCCTCCCCGGCATCGGCCGCGACCTGGCCCTGAAAATCACCGAAATCGCCACCACCGGCCGCTGCGGTTTCCTCGACCGCCTGCGCCAGGAACTCCCTCCCGCCGTCACCGAACTGCTCCACGTTCCCGGCCTGGGGCCGAAGCGGGTGCGCAGCCTGTACCACGAACTGCACGTCGAGACCCTGCCGGACCTGCTGGCCGCCGCGCGCCAAGGGCGCATCCGCGACCTCCATGGCTTTGGCGAAAAAACCGAGCAGCACATCCTCCACGCCGCGGAAGCGCGCACCACGAAGAAAAACCGCTTCCGCCTCGCCGCCGCCCGGCCATACGCCGAAGACCTGGCGGCTTATTTGGCCGACGCCCCTGCCGTCTCCCAGGCGGAAATCGCCGGGAGCTTCCGCCGCCGCAAGGAAACGGTGGGAGACATCGACCTCCTCGTCGTCGCCGACGACGGCGCCGCCGTCACGGAACGCTTCACCGCCTACGACGAAGTCGCCGAGGTGCTGTCCGCCGGCAACACCCGAGCCAGCGTCCGGCTGCACTGCGGGCTACAGGTGGACCTGCGGGTGGTGCCGCCGCAAAGTCTCGGCGCCGCCCTCCACTACTTCACCGGCAACAAGGCCCACAACATCGCCGTGCGCCGCTTGGCCCAGGAACAGGGCCTGAAGATCAACGAATACGGCGTCTTCCGCGGCAAGCAGCAAGTAGCCGGCGAAACCGAGGAATCCCTCTACGCGGCCGTTGGCCTGCCCTACATTCCGCCCGAACTGCGGGAGGACAGGGGCGAGATCGAAGCGGCGCGGGCCGGCCATCTTCCCCTGTTGGTGGCGCTTTTCGACCTCCAGGGTGACCTCCATTGCCATACCCGCGCCAGCGACGGCCGCAACAGCCTGTGGGAGATGGCCGAGGCGGCGCGGCAACGGGGCTTGAGCTACCTGGCCGTCACCGATCATGCCAGCCGCTCGGGAGTTCTCCACAGCCTCGGCCCCAGCGAGGTACTGCGCCAACTGGACGAAATCGACCGCCTCAACGAGGAATTGGAGGGCATCACCTTGCTCAAGGGCGCGGAGGTGGAAATCCTCGAGGACGGCACCCTGGACCTTCCGGACAACATCCTCGGGCGGCTCGACATCGTGATCGGCGCGGTACACAGCCATTTCACCCTCCCCCGCGCCAAGCAGACCCGCCGGGTGCTCAAAGCCCTGGATCACCCCCGCCTCACCCTCCTCGCCCACCCTTCCGCCCGTCTCCTCGGAGAGCGGGAGCCCATCGAGGCGGACATGGCGCGCATCATCCGCCAGGCAGGGGAACGGGGCTGCTTCCTGGAACTGGATTCGCAGCCGGCCCGCCTGGACTTGGACGACCTCCATTGCCAGATGGCGAAGGCGGAAGGGGTGCTGGTGAGCATCGACTCCGATGCCCACAGCCGGGACGATTTCGCCAACCTCCACTACGGCATCGGCCAAGCCCGCCGCGGCTGGCTGGAAAAGAAGGACGTCCTCAACAGCCGCACCCTGGCGGAACTGAGGGTGTTGCTCGACAAAACCCGCTGACGGCACCGTGGTAGAATCGCGCCTTTCCCCAAAGCCGGACCTCCCATGCCCCTCGCCACCCTGGAAAACGCCTGCCTTGCCTTCGGCCATGTCGC
>JAGUYQ010000218.1 GCA_020061285.1 Betaproteobacteria bacterium | reverse complement strand
GGCAGCCGCCCGTTCATTGGCCGCCGCCGGGGCCATGCGGCGGATCAGCAGGGGCATGGCGACGTTTTCCAGGGCGGTGAATTCAGGCAGCAGGTGATGGAACTGGTAAACGAAGCCGAGGGATTGGTTGCGCACCAGGCCCCGCCGCTCCTCGCTCATGGCCCGGATATCCTGGCCGAGGATCGCCACCTCGCCCCCCGTCGGCGCATCCAGCCCGCCCAGCAGGTGCAGCAGGGTGCTCTTGCCCGAACCGGAAGCGCCGACGATGGCGACCCGGTCCCCTTTCCCGATTTCCAGGTCCACGCCGGTGAGAACCGGCACCTCCAGCTTGCCCTGGCGGTAAACCTTCTCCAGGCTGCGGCAAGAAAGAACGGCAGGCGCAGCCGGCAGCCGAGAGCCGAGAGCGGGGAGCGCCTCTCCCTCCCCGCTCTCCACTCTCCGCTCGCCGCTCTCGGCTTTGATGTCACTCATAGCGCAAGGCCTCCGCCGGATTGGTGCGGGACGCCCGCCAGCTCGGATACAGCGTCGCCAGCAAGCTGAGCACCAGGGATACCACCGTGATCACCATCACATCCCCCCACATCAGCTTCGACGGCAGCTCGCTGATGTAGTACACGTCCTTGGCCAGGAAGTGGACTCCGAACAGGTTCTCGATGGCCGGCACCACGGTTTCCACGTTCAGCGCCAGCAATACCCCGCCCCCGGCGCCGATCAGGGTGCCGATGACGCCGATCAGGGCCCCCTGGACGATGAAGATTTTCATGATGCTGCCGGGGGATGCCCCCAGGGTGCGCAGGATGGCGATGTCCGCCTGCTTGTCGGTGACCATCATCACCAGGGTGGAAACGATGTTGAACGCCGCCACCGCCACGATCAGCAGGAGGATGATGAACATCACGTTCTTCTCGATCTGCACGGCGCGGAAGAAATTGGCGTGCTGCTGGGTCCAGTCGGTGACATACAAGTCGTCGGGCAGCATGGCCTGGATTTCCTGGGACACCCGCGGCGCTTGGTAGAGGTCGTCCAGCTTGAGACGCAGCCCCGACACCCGGTCCCCCAGGTTGAACAGCTTGGCGGCATCGTCCAGGTGCACCAGGGCCAGACCGGCGTCGTATTCGTACATCCCCACCTCGAACAGCCCCACCACCCGGAACTGCTTCAGGCGCGGCAAAATGCCCGCGGGCGTGATCTGCCCCTGGGGCGCGATGACCACCACCTTGTCCCCCACGCCGACCCCCAGCCCTCGCGCCAGCTCAATGCCCAGCACGATGCCGAACTCGTCCGGGCGCAGGTCGGACAAGGCCCCGGCCTTCATGTGGCTGCCGATGTCCGCCACCCGGTTCTCCTCCTCGGGCAGGACACCGCGAACGATGGCCCCTTGCACCCGCTGGCCGTTGGACAGCATCCCCTGCCCCATCACGTAGGGGGCCATGGCCTTCACCTCGGGGTTGCGGCCCACCACGGCGGCCACGCCGCGCCAGTCGGCCAGGGTATTGTTGACGCCGCTCACCTGGGCATGGGACGCCACCCCCAGGATGCGGGCCCGCAATTCTTCCTGGAAGCCGTTCATCACCGACAGCACGACGATCAGGGCCGCCACGCCGAGGGCGATGCCCAGCATGGAAATCAGGGAAATGAAGGAAATGAAATGGTTGCGCCGCTTGGCGCGGGTGTAGCGCAGGCCGATGAAGAGTTCGTAGGGTTGCACGGGGGAAAAGCTTTGTTGGCGAGGGCCAAGTTTGCCACAAGCAGCGGCCCTGAGCCACCGTCACTTGACGGCGGCCTCCGGTTCCCGGACGGGCAGCCAGATACGAAAGGCGGTCCCCCGCCCCACCTCGCTCTCGACCTCGATGCGCCCCTGGTGTTTCTCGACGATGCCGTAGGCCAGGGAGAGCCCGAGGCCGGTGCCTTTGCCCACCGGCTTGGTGGTATAGAAAGGCTCGAAAATGCGCGGCAGGACTTCGGGGGGAATGCCCTGGCCGGTATCGGCGATCTCGATTTGCACTCCCGCGCCTTCCCGCCTGGTGCGCAGGGTGATGACGCCGCGGTTGTCGATGGCCTGGGCGGCGTTGAGCAGCAGGTTCATGAATACTTGGTTGACCTGGTGGGGCAGACAATAAAGCCGGGGAATATCGCCAAAGTCCCTGACCACCTCGGCCTTGTACTTGATCTCGTTCCACACCACGTTGAGGGTGCTGTCCAAGCCATGGTTAAGGTCGGCCCACTGCCACTCCGCTTCGTCCACATGGGAAAAATCCTTCAGGTCCTGGACGATGCGCTTGACCCGCGCCACCCCATCCTGGGATTCCCCCACCAAGCTGACGATATCCTGCTTCAGAAAACCCAGGTCGATCTCCTGCCCCATCTTGCGGCCTTCCTCCACGCCGGTATCGTAGGCCTCCACCAGGCGCAGCAGGTCGTCCACGTAGCGTTGCAGAGTGCCCAGGTTGGAATTGACGAAACCGATGGGATTGTTGATTTCGTGCGCCACGCCGGCGGCCAACTGGCCGATGGAGGCCATTTTTTCCGATTGCAGCAACTGGTTCTGTGCATCCACCAGTTTGGCGTTGAGCTCCTTGAGAGCCGCATAGCTCTGCCGCACCTCGCGCTCCGCCTGCTTGCGGGCGGAAATGTCGCTGAACATCACCACCGCCCCGCCGATGCGTTCGCCATCCTGGATGGGGGTGATGGTGTATTCCACATCGAAGGAACCGCCATCCTTGCGCCAGAACACCTCGTCTTCCACCCGCCGCGCAACCCCCTCACGGACCGCCCTGGAGATCGGGCATTCCTCCACCGGGTAGGGGCGGCCATCGGGATGGGTGTGATGGACCAGGTCGTGGATACCCTTGTCCAGCAAGTC
>JAGUYQ010000331.1 GCA_020061285.1 Betaproteobacteria bacterium | reverse complement strand
GGGATATCGACGCTGCCATCGGCACGTTGATAGTTCTCCAGGATCGCCACCAAGGTACGGCCGACAGCCAAGCCGGAACCGTTCAGGGTGTGCACCAATTCCGGTTTCCCTTTCTCCCCGTTCCGGAAACGGGCCTGCATGCGCCGCGCCTGGAAGGCCTCGAAGTTGGAGCAGGATGAAATTTCCCGGTAGGTGTTCTGGGCCGGCAGCCATACCTCAAGGTCGTAGGTTTTTGCGGCGGAAAATCCCATGTCCCCGGCACACAGGGCCATTACCCGGTAGGGAAGTTCCAGCATCTTGAGAATGGTTTCAGCATGGCCAGCCAGTTCCTCTAGAGCATCATAGGATGCGGAGGGTGGCACGATTTGCACCAACTCCACCTTTTCGAACTGATGCTGGCGGATCATGCCTCGGGTGTCCTTGCCGTAGGAGCCGGCTTCGGAGCGGAAGCACGGCGTGTGGGCGACAAACTTCAGCGGCAGGGCTTCCTGGGCCAGGATTTCGTCCCGCACCATGTTGGTTACCGGTACTTCGGCGGTGGGAATCAAATAGAGCTTCTCGTTCTCGCTCTTCTGCACGGAAAACAAGTCTGCTTCAAATTTGGGCAACTGGCCCGTCCCCCGCATGGAATCCGGGTTTACCAGATAAGGCACATAGACTTCAGTGTAGCCGTGGTCTTGGGTATGGGTATTCAACATAAACTGGATCAGCGCACGGTGCAGCCGGGCAAGGTCCGAGCGCAGCAGGGTGAAACGGGCACCGGAGAGTTTTGCGGCGGTGGAAAAATCCAGCATGGACAGCCCCTCCCCCACGTCCACGTGGTCCCGTACCGGGAAATCGAAGGCGTGGGGCGTGCCCCATTTGCGCACCTCCACGTTATCGGCCTCGGACTTGCCTGCCGGCACGCTCTCATGGGGCAGATTGGGAACAGTGAGCAGAATGTCCTGCATGGCGGCCTGGATTTTTTCCAACTGGGTCTCGGCAGCTTTCAATTCGTCACCCAGGCCAGCCACTTCGGCCATGATGACGGAAACATCCTCGCCCTTCGCCTTGGCCTGGCCGATCAATTTGGAAGTCGCGTTGCGTTTCGCCTGTAGATATTGGGTGCGGGTCTGGATTGCCTTCCTCTCCTGCTCCAGGCTTTGGAACGCGCCAGTGTCCAAGGCAAATCCACGGGCGGCGAGACGCTGGGCCACACCCTCCAGATCGGTACGCAGCAATTGGATGTCTAGCATTTATAAGTCACCTTAAATTATTTATTCATTTTATTGAATATATTATTTATTATATTTCTCATCCAACTCGTGCAAGTGGGCTAGGCGTTCGGCGATCTTGCCCTCTAGCCCCCTTGGCGTAGGCTGGTAAAAATTCATGGCCGGCATATCGTCAGGGAAATAATGCTCCCCCGCCGCATAGGCTTCCGGCTCGTCGTGGGCGTAGCGGTAGGCATGGCCGTAACCCAATTCCTTCATCAATTTGGTCGGGGCGTTGCGCAGGTGGATCGGCACCGCCCGGCTCTTGTCGCCCTTGATGAAGGCACGGGCGTTATTATACGCAACGTACACCGCATTGCTCTTGGGCGCCACGGCGAGATAAACCACCGCCTCGGCCAAAGCCAACTCTCCTTCCGGGGTTCCCAAACGTTCGTAGGTCTCCACCGCATCGAGGGTGATGCGCAAAGCCCTCGGGTCGGCGAGGCCGACATCCTCCGACGCCATTCGCACGATACGCCGGCTAAGATAAAGGGGATCGGCACCGCCATCCAGCATCCGGCATAACCAATAAAGTGCCGCGTCGGGGTTGGAGCCGCGCACCGATTTGTGCAAGGCGGAAATCTGATCGTAGAACTCCTCGCCCCCCTTGTCGAAGCGGCGCCCGCTCTGGGCCAGGGCATCCCGCGCCAGCCCCTCATCCACGGTTTGAGTTTTTTGGGTTTCCGCAGCGGTTTTCACCTGCTCCAGCAGGTTGAGCAAACGACGTGCGTCCCCATCCGCGTAGCCGATCAGCAAGGATTTGGCTTCGTCGCTGAACGTCAACCCAAGTAGTGCCTTACCCAGTGCGCGATCGAGCAATTGCCCCAGTTCGCTCTCGGACAAGGGCTTCAGGACATAGACCTGAGCCCGTGACAGAAGCGCGCTGTTGACTTCGAAGGAAGGGTTTTCAGTGGTGGCACCGATGAAGGTCACCAACCCCTCCTCCACAAAGGGAAGAAAGGCATCCTGCTGTGCTTTGTTGAAGCGATGCACTTCGTCCACGAACAGGATGGTGTGGCGACCGAATTGCTGCAAGGTCAGGCGAGCGCGATCAATGGACTCCCTGATATCCTTCACCCCCGAGAATACCGCCGAGATAGCGATGAACTCGGAACTGAAGGCCTGGGCCATGAGCCGCGCCAACGTGGTCTTGCCCACCCCCGGCGGCCCCCACAGGATCATGGAATGGGGCTTGCCCGACTCGAAAGCGAGGCGTAGCGGCTTGCCGGGGCCGAGAAGGTGGCTCTGGCCGATCACCTCATCGAGTGTGCCGGGCCGTAGCTGCTCGGCCAAAGGCGCGTCAGGAACGCCCTGGGAAAACAGGTCACTCACCGATCACGTCCGCGCCCTTGGGAGGGCTGAATTTGAATAATGCCGGATCGAGCTTGGGATTGCGCTCCATGTCCGGAAAGCGGATGACCGTGGTCTGGCCAAAATGGTCGCGCAACTCCATCACATCCAGCAGGTCGCCGTTAAAGCCCATGCGGATGGTTTCGAACCCACCTTCGGTATTCTTCGGCACCGCCTCCAGCCATTCCAGGCTGCCGCGTTTCCCCATGTCCTTGAGTTGGAAAGATTTCTCGATCTCGTTTTTTCCTGCAAGCAAGGCTGCCGGGGTCTGCCCCAGGGCTTGGTCGAGTTTCTTCACCGTTACCTGTCTGAGGTCCGCATCGTATACCCACAGCTTCTCGCCATCACCGACAATCAATTGCCCCTTGGGCTTGTCGTAGGTCCAGCGGAATTTGCCGGGACGGGAAAATTGCATCACCCCACTGGCCTCCTGGATGGTCGTAAGCTGCTTGTCCAGGACGATTTGTTTGAAATGCGACCGGCCGCTTTGGGTGTCTTGCAAGAAGTGCTGCAACCGGTCGAGGCTGGAAGCGGAAGCTGCCAAGGGCATCAACAGCAGCGCAATAGAAATGTATTTCATAGGGTTAGCCGACCAATCTCAATCGTTTCCCGGCACCAGGACTTCCCGGTTGCCATTGCTCTGCATCGGTGACACCAGGCCGGATTTTTCCATCTGTTCGATCAGCCGCGCCGCCCTGTTATAGCCGATGCGCAATTGCCGCTGTACCAGGGAAATGGAAGCGCGCCGCGCCTTGAGGACCAGAGCTACCGCTTCGTCGTAGAGTGGGTCCGCTTCGCCGTCCGCACCGCCCTCCTCTCCCTCAGCGCCGCCTTCGACCGCGCCTTCCAGAAGACCTTCCACGTATTGGGGCGGTCCTTTGGCCTTGAGGAAATTCACCACCTTGTGCACTTCGCCGTCGGCCACGAAGGCACCGTGGACCCGCTGGGGATAGCCGGTTCCCGGCGGCAGGTAGAGCATGTCCCCCTGCCCCAGCAGCGCCTCGGCACCCATCTGGTCGAGAATGGTGCGGGAGTCGATCTTGCTCGATACCTGGAAGGCGATGCGGGTCGGGATATTGGCCTTGATCAGGCCGGTAATCACATCCACCGACGGTCGCTGGGTCGCCAACACCAAATGGATGCCCGAGGCCCTTGCCTTCTGGGCCAAGCGGGCGATCAATTCCTCCACCTTTTTCCCCGCCACCATCATCAGGTCGGCCAGTTCGTCGATCACCACCACGATCAGCGGCAGCTCCTCCAAGGGTTCGGGAGCGTCCGGGGTGAGGCTGAAAGGATGGGCCAGTTTTTCGCCGGCCTTTTCGGCATCGCGGATTTTCTGGTTGTAACCCGCCAGGTTACGCACCCCCAGGGCCGACATCAGCTTGTAGCGTTTTTCCATCTCCACCACGCACCAGTTGAGGGCGTTGGCCGCTTGGCGCATGTCCGTGACCACCGGTGCCAAAAGGTGGGGAACACCCTCATAGACGGACAATTCCAGCATCTTGGGGTCCACCAGGATCAGCCGTACTTCATGGGGAGTGGCCTTGTACAGCAGGGAAAGAATCATGGCGTTGATCGCCACCGATTTGCCAGAGCCCGTGGTGCCCGCTACCAAGGCATGGGGCATCTTCGCCAAATCGGCCACCACCGGTTTGCCGCCGATATCCTTGCCCATGGCGATGGTCAGGGGTGACGCCATGTCCGAATAGACTTGGGCGCTGAGAATTTCCGACAGCCGCACCGTCTGCCGCTTGGGATTGGGAATTTCCAGACCCATGCAGGACTTGCCGGGAATGGTTTCCACCACCCGCACACTGACCACGGAGAGGGCACGCGCCAGGTCCTTGGACAAATTGGCGATCTGGCTGCCTTTCACTCCTGTTGCGGGCTCGATTTCGTAGCGGGTGATCACCGGACCCGGCAAGGCCGCCACCACCTTGACCTCCACGCCGAAATCGAGCAGCTTGCGTTCTATCAGGCGGGAAGTGAATTCCAGAGTTTCGGCGCTGAGGGTTTCCACATTGCCGTCGGCTTCATCCAACAGATGGATGGGGGGCAGGTCCGAATCCGGCAAATCGGCGAACAATGGCACCTGCCGCTCCTTCGCCACCCGTTCCGACTTCTGGATTTCCACCACCGGGGCTTCAATCTGGAGCGGCTCGTGTTCCTCATAGCGCCGTTTCTCCTCGGCCACATTCTCTTCGCGCCGAATGGAGGCTGCCCTGCCCGCCTTGCGATCCTGCCAAGCTTGCCAGCGGCCCGCCACGGTGTAATAGGCATTCAAAACAAAGCCGCCCAGGCCATCGATGACCGCCAGCCAAGACATGCCGGTGAACAGGCTGAAGCCGACGGCGATGCAGAGCAACAGGGCGAGGGTTGCCCCGGTGAAACCCAGCGTCAAGAATAGAACTTCGCTCAACACCGTGCCCATCATGCCGCCAGGAGCCAAGGGCAAGGCGGCTTTCAGGGAATACAACCGTAGGGCTTCCAGGCCGCTGCAACCGAACAGAAGCACCAGGAAACCGGTGCCGGCGATAATCAGGGAACGCCGGTCGGACAGCGCATTGCTTTCAATGCGCTTGTATCCCCACCATAGGACGTAAAGGCAAAAGCTGATCCACAAGTAACCGGAAAGCCCGAATAGGTAGAGCAGGATATCCGCCAGCCAAGCCCCAAGGCGTCCACCCGAATTCTGTACCAGCGCCATGCTCTCGCTGTGGGACCAGCCCGGATCGCTCCGATGGTAGGTGACGAGGGATAAGGAGAGGTATATGGTGACCGCCACCAGCACCAGCCACCAAACCTCCGTCAGCAGTGCCGGCAGCCGGCTGGCCAGTGGACCCTTGGCGGGTGGACGTCCGGCACGGGTAGTGTGGGAATTTGTTTGGGCCATTGGCAATCGGGAAAAATCAGTTCCCGAATTATAACCCGAATGCCTAGTGATTCGTTTTGTATAGGAAGAAGCATTCCAGCCACACCGCCCCCGGATAGTTGGTAAGATATTCGACTATGGGAAAATCTTTATCTTGCGTAGAATATTGACCTTTGACTAAGTCTAAATCCCTACCCAATCTCGGAAGGAGTCTTTGAATGACCACCAAGCACTGCCGCGTTCTGATCCTTGGTTCCGGCCCCGCCGGTTACACCGCAGCCGTTTATGCCGCACGGGCCAACCTCAAGCCGGTTCTGGTGACCGGCATGCAACAAGGCGGCCAGCTCACCACCACCACCGAAGTGGATAACTGGCCCGGCGCCGTGGATGGTATCCAGGGCCCCGAACTGGTGGATCAGATGCTGAAACACGCCGAACGTTTTAACACCGAGATCATTTTCGACCATATCCACACCGTGAAGCTGAGCGAAAAGCCCTTCACCTTGATCGGCGATTCCGGCACCTACACTTGCGACGCCCTGGTCATCGCCACCGGCGCCTCCGCCAAATACCTCGGCCTGCCCTCCGAACAGGCTTTCATGGGCAAGGGCGTGTCCGGCTGCGCCACCTGCGACGGCTTTTTCTACCGCGGCCAGGACGTGGCCGTGATCGGCGGCGGCAACAGCGCCGTGGAAGAGGCGCTGTACCTGTCCAATATCGCCAAGCACGTGACCGTGGTGCATCGCCGCGACGTCTTCAAGGCGGAAAAAATCCTCATCGACAAGCTGATGGACAAGGCACAGAACGGCAATATCACCCTGGAACTGAACCAGCATCTGGATGAAGTGCTAGGCGACAAGACCGGCGTCACCGGCATGCGCATCAAGAGCACGACGGACGGCTCCACCAAGGATATCGCCGTCTCCGGCATTTTCATCGCCATCGGCCATAAGCCCAACACCGACATCTTCCAGGGACAATTGGAACTGGACGGCGGCTACATCGTCACCAAGGGCGGCCGCGAAGGCTTCGCCACCCAGACCAGCGTTCCCGGCGTGTTCGCCGCCGGCGACGTTCAGGATCATGTCTATCGCCAAGCCATCACCAGTGCCGGTACCGGCTGCATGGCCGCCCTGGACGCCGAGCGCTACCTGGAGAGCCTTGGCTAAAAAGAAGAGCGGCAGCGAGTCGCTGCCGCCCGTTCCCGACGAGGATGTCGCCCTGTTCCGCGAAGCGGTGGGTGATGTCCTGCCCCTCCGTCCCTCGGGGCGGAGGCTTCCCCCCTTCAAACGCCTCAAGCCCATTCCACTCCTATCCATGCAGGACGATCAGCAGGTCCTGGTGGATTCCCTCAGCGATCATATCCCTTGGGCGGAAGCCATGGAAACCGGTGAAGAACTGGCCTTCCTCCGTCCCGGCCTCGCCCGCCAGACCCTGCGCCGCCTGCGCGGCGGCCACTGGATAATTCAAGCGGAGCTGGACCTCCACGGCCATACCAGCGACGAAGCCCGCCTGCGCCTCGCCGAATTCCTCAACCAATGCAAGAAACGCGGCCTGCGCTGCATCCGCATCATCCATGGCAAGGGTCTGCGCTCCAAAAACAAGGAACCGGTTCTCAAAATCAAGGTGAAGAACTGGCTGATACAGCGGGAGGAAGTCCTGGCCTTTTGCCAGGCCCGCCCTGCCGACGGCGGCAGCGGCGCGGCCCTGGTATTGCTGAAAGCCGCCGCTTAGCCGGACTATATCCCCGAAGGGGATCGGGATATAATCCGGTCCTTTATAAAACCCATCATTTCGGATGTCCGCCAACTCCACTTCCCTCCGCCGAGGCACCCTGCTGTTGCTGCTGGCTGTATTTTTCGCCGTCTGGTTCAGCAACCTCGAATACCGCAAGCTGGTGCGCCCGGACGAGGGCCGCTACGCCGAAATCCCCCGTGAAATGGTCGCGACCGGCGACTGGAACACCCCCCGCCTCAACGGCGTCAAATACTTCGAGAAACCGGCCCTCCAATATTGGGCTACGGCCGCCGCCTATACCGTTTTCGGCGAACACCACTGGACTGCCCGCTTGTGGCCCGCCCTGACCGGCTTCCTGGGCATCCTCGTGGTGGGCTTCACGGGGATACGCCTTTTCGGCACCACTGCCGGCCTATATGCGGCCGCCGTGCTGGCGAGCAGCCTGCTCTACGTCCTCATCGGCCACATCAACACCCTGGACATGGGTGTCTCCTTTTTCATGGGACTTGGCCTGTGTAGCTTCCTCCTTGCCCATCGCCCGGCCGTTCCCGCCCGTGAAAACCGCCGCTGGATGCACGTCACCTGGGCGGCCCTGGCTTTTTCGGTGCTGAGCAAGGGACTTATCGGCCTGGTGCTCCCCGGCGCCGTATTGGTGCTTTACACGCTGATCCAGCGCGATTGGCATCTATGGACCCGCCTGCATCTTCTTTCCGGCTTGGCGCTACTCTTCGCCATTACCGCCCCCTGGTTCGTTGCGGTATCCCTGGCCAACCCCGAGTTCTTCCATTTTTTCTTCATCCACGAACATTTCGAGCGTTTTCTCACCAAGGTACACGGACGCTACCAGCCCTGGTGGTATTTCGTGCCCATCCTGCTGATGGGCATGCTGCCGTGGGTGGTCCCCATGTTCGACGCCTTGGGCCGTGCGTGGAAGACCGACGGCAAACGCAGCTTTCAGCCCAAGCGTTTCCTGCTGGTGTGGGCGCTGTTCATCTATTTCTTCTTCTCCATTTCCGACTCCAAATTGCCCAGCTACATCCTGCCCATCTTTCCTGCCTTGGCCCTGCTCATCGGCGAACGATTGACGAATCTCTCCGGTCGCGGCCTGTTCTGGCAGACCATTCCGATGCTTGCACTGGCCGTTGCCGCCCTGTGGCTGTCCCCCGATGTCGCCCACATGGGGGATGAGGAAGTTCCTCCCGAACTTTACCGTCACTACGCTCCTTGGCTGATAGGCGCCGGTGCGACACTTCTTGGCGGGACGTTGCTGACCCTCTATTGGAGCCGCCGCAACCGGGTCACGCCGGCGGTGCTCGCCCTCGGCTTTTCCGGCATGATCGCCTCCCAACTGGTCCTCACCGGCCATGAAAGCCTATCCCCGGCCAGTTCCGCCTATCACCTCGTCCAGCAGTTCCGTCCCTACCTCAAGCCGGGCATTCCCTTCTACAGCGTGGAAATGTACGAACAGACCCTGCCCTTCTACATCAAGCGCACCGTTACGGTGGTGGCCTGGCAGGACGAGTTGGAGTTCGGCTTCCAGCAGGAACCGGACAAATGGATACCCGATGTCGAAACCTTCAAACAACAATGGCGTGCCCAGCCCGAAGCCCTGGCCATTATGAGCCCCCATACCTACAAGCTGATGGCGGAGGAACAACTGCCGATGCAGGAAATCGCCCGGGACACGCGCCGCGTAGTGGTGAAAAAACCATGAACCTGTTCAGCTTTTCCCTCGTCCTCACCGGCGTGCTGCTTAATGCCGCCGCTCAGTTGCTGCTCAAGGCCGGCACCAACCAGCTCGGCGTAATCAGCTTCACCCGCGACAACTTTCTCCCCCTCGGCTGGCAGATCGGCACCCAGCCCCATATCTTCGGCGGCCTCGCCTGCTATGGGGTGAGCGTGGTGGTATGGATCATGGCCCTGTCCCGGGTGGAAGTCAGCATCGCCTATCCGATGCTGTCCATCGGCTACGTGGTCAATGCCCTCGCGGCGTGGTGGCTGTTCGGCGAGGCGGTCTCCCTCACCCGTATACTGGGCATCGGGGTTATAATCATCGGCGTTTATATCGTGGCCCGTAGCTGACAAAAAGCATGTCCGGCATCACCCTCGAATTCGCGCATCGAAAACACGTGGACGCCATTCAACGCTACGCCGCCGATTCCGCCATCGGCGCCCTGTCCAACGTCCCCACCCCCTACCCCGCCGACGGAGCCGAACAGTGGCTGGCCTGGGCGGAGGGCGAGCGTGACGCGGGTACCGGCATCCACTTTGCCGTGATACTGGACGAACATTGCATCGGCAGTTGCGGCCTCACCCGTATCGATGGCAAGGCTCGCCGTTGCCAATTCGGCTACTGGGTCGCCAAGCCCTTCTGGGGTCGTGGCTACGCCACGGAGGCGGGCCGCCAGGCATTGCGCTACGGTTTCGACACCCTCCCTGTCGATGCGGTGGAGGCCTGCTGCCTGCTGCGCAACTCCGCTTCCCTGCGGGTATTGGACAAACTGGGCTTCAAGCGATTCTCCGAGACCAGCAATGGCGACAACCCAAAATGGCCGGCCGACGAGCCCATCGGCCACTACCGACTGACCCGCGCCGTATGGCAGGCGCACAATACCCAGGCTGCAAGATGACGACCGACTACTTTCCCTTTACCCGCCCCACCCTGGACGAGGAAACCATCCAGGGGGTGGTCGAGGTGCTGCGCTCCGGCTGGCTGGCTAGTGGCCCCAATGTCCAGAAATTCGAAATGGGCTTGTCCGACTATCTGGGCGGCCGCCCGGTGCGCTCCCTCACCTCCGCCACCGGTGGCCTGGAAGTGGCGCTGCAAATCTGCGGCATAGGCCCCGGCGACGAGGTCATCACCCCGGCCATGAGCTTCACCGCCACCCCCAACGTGATCATACGGGTCGGGGCCAAGCCGGTGTTCGTGGACGTGGACCTGGATACCCGCAACATGAACTTGACCCAGGCCGAGGCCGCCATCACGCCGAACACCAAGGCTTTGATGCCGGTGCACTTCTCCGGCCTGCCGGTGGATATGGACGCCCTCTACGACCTCGCCCGGCGCCACAAGCTGCGGGTGATCGAGGACGCCGCCCACGCCATCGGCTCCACTTGGCAGGGGAAGAAAATCGGCAGTTTCGGCGACATTGTCAGCTTCAGCTTCCACCCCAACAAAAACATGACCACCATCGAGGGCGGCGCCCTGTCCTTTGCCGACGACAGCGAACTGGCCCTCTTCGATAAGCTGCGTTTCCACGGTATTTCCCGTGACGCGGAAGGCAACATGGACGTCAGCGTCGCCGGCGGCAAATACAACCTGTCCGACGTGGCGGCCCGTGTCGGCGTGGGCCAGTTGCCTCACCTGGACGCCTTCAACGCTAAGCGGCGCCAACTGGTGGCCCGCTACTTCGAGCGGATGGATACCGATCCCGCCTTCCTGCTGCCAGCCAGGGGCGACGAGGGCCACAGTTGGCACATGTTCGCTCCCCTGCTGCCCCTGGACCGGCTGAAAATCAGCCGCAAGGAATTCATCCAGAAAATGCACGAGCGCGGCATCGGCGTCGGCATCCACTACCCGGCATTGCACCTGTTCAGCCTCTACCGCGGCCTGGGCCACAAGGAAGGCGACTTCCCCAACGCCGAGCGCATCGGCCACGAAACCGTCACCCTGCCCCTATTTCCGGCCATGACCGAAGGGGATGTGGACCGGGTGTGCGGCGCCATCAAGGAAATCACCCAGGAGGCTAAACGATGAATCAGCCCGATGTTTCCGTCATCATCCCCGTTTACAACGAAGAAGACGGTCTCCAGGTGCTGTTCGACCGCCTCTACCCTGCCCTGGGCAAGCTAGGGACGAGTTACGAGATCGTATTCGTCAACGACGGCAGCAAGGACCGTTCCGCCGCCATCCTGCGGGAGCAGTTCCAGAAGCGCCCGGACGTGACACGAGTGGTCCTGTTCGCTGCCAACTTCGGTCAGCATACTGCGATCATGGCGGGCTTCGAGCACTGCCGCGGCAACCGCATCGTCACCCTGGACGCGGATTTGCAAAATCCGCCGGAGGAAATCGCCAAGCTCCTGGCCAAGATGGACGAGGGCCACGATTACGTCGGCTCCATCCGCAAGCAGCGCAGCGATAGCTGGTGGCGCCACGTGGCGTCCCGCGCCATGAACCGCCTGCGGGAGAAGATCACCCGCATCAAGATGACCGACCAGGGCTGCATGCTGCGGGCCTATAACCGCCATATCATCGATGCCATCAACTCCTGCAAGGAAGTCAGCACCTTCATTCCCGCCCTGGCCTATACCTTCGCCCAGCGCCCGGCGGAAGTGGTGGTGGAGCATGAGGAGCGGGCCGCAGGGGAATCCAAGTATTCCCTCTACAGCCTGATCCGCCTCAACTTCGACCTCATGACCGGCTTCTCCCTGGTACCCCTGCAATGGTTTTCCATGGTGGGCATCGCCGTATCGATTTTCTCCGCCTTCTTCGTGGTGTTCCTCGCCATCCGCCGTCTGATCATCGGTCCCGAGGCGGAAGGCTTGTTCACTCTGTTCGCCATCGCCTTCTTCCTCATCGGCGTCACCCTATTCGGTATCGGTCTATTGGGCGAATACATCGGGCGGATTTACCAGCAGGTGCGCCACCGCCCACGCTACCTGGTGGATGCGGTACTGGAAAAAACCGAATGAGCCATGCCGTCGTCTTCGCCTACCACAACGTGGGCGTCCGCTGCCTCAAGGTGCTCCTGGCCCACGGGGTGAAGATTCCGCTGATCGTCACCCATATCGACAATCCCAACGAAACCATCTGGTTCGATAGCGTCGCCAAGCTGGCTGCCGACTACGACATCCCCTTCATTACCCCGGGCGACCCCAATTCACCCGAGGTAATTGCCCAACTGGAAGCGGCCAAGCCGGATTTCCTCTTCTCCTTCTACTACCGCCATATGCTGAAAAAGGGCCTGCTGGACATCCCTTCCAAAGGTGCCTTCAATATGCACGGCTCCCTGCTGCCCTACTACCGGGGCCGGGTACCGGTGAACTGGGCGGTGATCCGGGGGGAAAAGGAAACCGGGGCCACCCTGCACGTGATGAACGAAAAGCCGGACAACGGCGCCATCGTGGACCAACAAGCGATTCCTATACTGCCCGACGACACGGCCTCCGAGGTGTTCCACAAGGTAACCTGTGCCGCCGAAGTGTGTCTGGACCGCTGCTTGCCTGGACTGCTAGCAGGGACAGCGGTGCTGAAACCCCAAGACTTGAGCCAGGGCGGCTATTTTGGCGGACGGAAGCCGGAAGATGGTAAAATCGACTGGAAACAAAGCGCAGGGACCATCCACAACCTGGTCCGCGCCGTGGCGCCACCCTATCCGGGGGCGTTCACGCGGCTGGCCGGCTTGCCCATGCGCCTATTGAAAACACGGCTCGATAATGCCCGCCTCGCCCGCACCGGTTCCCCGGCGCTTTACTGCGAAGGTCATGCCTGCTTCGCCGAATGCGGCGACGGCAGCGTGTTGCGGGTGCTGGATTTCGAGCTGGATGGCAGGCATTTAACGGCAGAAGAGTTTGTCGCACGGCACGGTGCCGGTCCCGTGCCCTTCGACCTGGATTTTTAAAATCGGTGCGCTTTACGCGTTTCGGCTAATTTTTAAGGGAACACAATGAAAAAAGTCCTCATCCTGGGCGTCAACGGTTTCATCGGCCATCACCTTTCCAAGCGCATCCTGGAAACCACCGACTGGGAGGTTTACGGGATGGACATGTACAGCGACCGGGTGACCGAGCTGATGGCGAACCCCCGTTTCACTTTTTTCGAGGGCGACATCACTATCAACAAGGAGTGGATCGAGTACCACGTGAAGAAGTGCGACGTGGTGCTGCCCCTGGTGGCCATCGCCACCCCTGCCACCTACGTCCAGGATCCCCTGCGGGTGTTCGAACTGGACTTCGAGGCCAACCTGCCCATCGTTCGCCAGTGCGTGAAGTACGGCAAGCACCTGATTTTCCCGTCCACGTCCGAAGTGTACGGCATGTGCAAGGACGGCGAATTCGACCCCGACAATTCCGAGCTGATCCTCGGCCCCATCAACAAGCCGCGCTGGATATACTCCTGCTCCAAGCAGTTGATGGACCGCGTGATCTGGGCCTACGCCATGCGCCCCGAATACAACTTCACCTTCACCCTGTTCCGCCCCTTCAACTGGATCGGTGCCGGCCTCGACAGCCTCAACGCACCCAAGGAAGGCAGCTCCCGCGTCATCACCCAGTTCCTGGGCCACATCGTGCGCGGCGAGGATATCAAGCTGGTGGATGGCGGCGCGGCCAAACGCTCCTTCACTTATGTGTCCGACGGCGTGGACGCCCTGATGAAAATCATTGAAAACAAGGATGGGATTGCCTCCAGCCAGATCTACAACATCGGCAACCCCACCAACAATTTCTCGGTCAAGGAACTGGCCAAGATGATGTTGGACCTTTCCATGGAATACCCCGAGTACAAGGAAACCGCCCAGAAGGTAAAGATGGTGGAAGTCACTTCCGACGCCTACTACGGCAAGGGCTATCAGGACGTGCAGAACCGGGTGCCGAAAATCGAGAACACCATGAAGGACCTGGGCTGGAAACCCCAAATCACTATGGCTGACGCCCTGCGCCACATCTACGACGCCTACCGCGGTCAGGTAGCCGAAGCACGCAAGTTGATGGACTAATACATCACTCGAGAGCGGTGAGCTGAGAGCCGGTTTTTGCTCTCGACTCTCCGCTCTTCTCTCTCGGCATTTTCAATGCAACTTGCCCTCAAAATCGACGTCGATACCTACCGCGGCACCCGCGAGGGCGTGCCACGCCTGGTGGAAATCCTGCAAGCCCACCAAGCCGGGGCAACCTTCCTTTTCAGCCTCGGACCGGACCACACCGGCCGGGCCATCAAGCGGGTGTTCCGGCCTGGCTTCATGAAGAAGGTATCCCGTACCTCGGTGGTGGAGCATTATGGCTTCAAGACCTTGATGTACGGCACCGTGCTGCCCGGACCGGACATCGGCCGGCGCTGCGCCGACCTGATGCGCAGCGTGAAAGACGCCGGCTTCGAAACCGGCATCCATTGCTACGACCACATCAAGTGGCAGGATAACGTCGCCCGGCAGGATGCGGCATGGACCAAGCGGGAGATGGAGTTGGCGCAAAAGCGCTACGAAAAAATCTTCGGTGAAAATGCCCATGTTCATGGCGCCGCCGGTTGGCAAATGAACGTCCATGCTTTGCGCCTGGAACAGCGGATGGGCTTCGACTATGCCTCGGATACCCGCGGCACTCACCCTTTCGCGCCGGTCTGGAACGCGGAAATCGTCGCCTGCCCTCAGCTTCCCACCACGCTGCCGACCCTCGACGAACTGATCGGTGTGGACGGCATCACCCCCGATAGCGTAGCGGAGCATCTGCTCAAGCTGACGGCCTCTCCATCCCCGACCGGCCATGTGTACACCCTCCATGCGGAGTTGGAAGGGATGAAACTCGCCGGCGCCTTCGAACGCTTGCTCAAAGGCTGGCGGGCGCAAGGCTACGAACTGGTGTCCTTGCAGGATTACGCCCAGTCTCTCGACCTTGCCACCCTACCGCGGCATGAAATCGTGCTGGGCGAAATACCCGGCCGTTCGGGAAATTTAGCCCTCCAAGGCCCCCGCTTCCCGCTCTAGCTCAGCCGGCGGCCTTTCTCGGCTCACCCAGGCTGGCCAGGAAAGCCGTCAGGTCATCCGGCAAGGCCGCTTCCAACACCAAGGGTTCACCCGTCAAGGGGTGGGGAAAGGCAATCCGCTGGGCGTGCAGGAACATGCGCTTCAAGCCCTGTTTCTGAAGTTCCTTGTTGAGGGTGAAATCCCCATATTTGTCGTCGCCCAGGATAGGGAAACCGAGATGAGCGAGGTGGACCCGGATCTGATGGGTACGTCCGGTTTTAAGCTCGGCCTCCAGCAAGCTGTAGTCTTTCCATTTCTTAACCAGGCGGAACACGGTATGGGAGGTTTGCCCTCCCTCCTGCACCGTCACCCGGCGTTCGCCGGACTCAGTCAGAAACTTGTGCAGGGGCAGTTTGACGTGCTGTTTGTCGTTGAGCCACGCCCCCTTCACCAGGGTCAAGTAACGCTTGTCCGCTCCGCCTTCGCGCATCAGTTTATGCAAGCCCACCAGGGCGCTGCGCTTCTTGGCCAGCAGCAGCACGCCGGAAGTTTCCTTGTCCAGGCGATGCACCAATTCCAGAAATTTTTCCTCCGGCCGCTCCAACCGCAGTTGCTCCACCACCCCGCGGCTGACGCCGCTGCCCCCATGCACCGCCATGCCGGCGGGTTTGGCGAGCGCAACCAGCGCCTCATCCTCGTATAGCACGCAGCCTGCCAGGCGGGCTTCTACCGGCCCCGCTGGCTTTTCCGTCACCGGCTGCGCGGTACGGATGGGGGGGACGCGCAAGCGGTCCCCTTCCTGCAAGCGGTAATCGGCGCCCACCCGTTTGCTGTTCACCCGCAGTTCGCCGCTGCGGACCAAGCGGTAAATACGGCTTTTCGGTACCCCCTTGAGGATTTTGATGAGAAAATTGTCGATTCTCTGCCCTGCACCGTGCTCGTCGATGGTTATCCAGTTCACGGATTCTTTGATAATTTCGGGCATATTCCTTATACTTCAACCTTTAATATTTCCGGCGACGATCCGTGCGAGAAAGCACACCGACGCCACGCAGAAAGTTCTTACTAAACATGGGCTTTCTGGAAATCGCTGGTTAATCTCGCTCACCAGAAAAAAGTAGCGATAGTAAACGATTTACGCGCTCAAAGCACTTTTGGAATTTTAGGGTCTCGCCCCCACTGAGGCGGGACCGGACAACCCGGCCCAATGTCTTCACTTGCTAACGCTACACAAGCCCATGATGAATGACTAACAACCTGTTATTTAACGGTTAATGCAGCCGTGCATTGTCGTTCCCGTGTGTGAGCGCGGGAGAACGAAAACAAATGAAACGCATGTTATTCAATGCGACCCAGGCCGAGGAGTTGCGGGTCGCCATTGTCGATGGTCAAAAACTGATCGATCTCGACATTGAATCGGCCGGAAAAGAGCAGCGCAAGAGCAATATCTACAAAGGGGTCATCACCCGCATCGAGCCCAGCCTCGAAGCCGCCTTCGTCGATTACGGCACGGATCGGCACGGCTTTCTCCCCTTCAAGGAAATCTCCCGCAGCAATTTCGCCGAAAGCGTCGATGCCTCCCGCGCCCGCATCCAGGATGCCGTTCGCGAAGGGCAGGAAATCATCGTCCAGGTAGAGAAGGACGAGCGTGGCAACAAAGGTGCCGCTCTGACCACCTTCATCAGCCTGGCGGGCCGCTACTTGGTTCTGATGCCCAATAATCCCCGTGGTGGCGGTGTATCCCGCCGTATCGAGGGAGAAGACCGCAACGAGTTGCGCGACATCATGGCGCAATTGGAAGTCCCCCAGGGCATGAGCATCATCGCCCGTACCGCCGGCATCGGACGCAACCTGGAAGAGTTGCAGTGGGACCTCAATTACCTGCTGCAACTGTGGCACGCCATCGAAAATGCCGCCAAGCAGCAAAGCGGCGCCTTCCTCATCTACCAGGAAGGCAGCCTGGTGATTCGCGCCATCCGCGACTACTTCCAGCCGGAAATCGGCGAAATCCTCATCGACACCCCTCTCATCCACGAGCAGGCGGTGCAGTTCATGGGCCATGTGATGCCCCAGAACGTGAACAAGGTGAAGCTGTACACCGACGACATCCCCCTCTTCTCCCGTTTCCAGATCGAGCACCAGATCGAGAGCGCCTTCGCCCGCGAAGTGACGCTGCCTTCCGGCGGCGCCATCATCATCGACCACACCGAGGCCCTGGTCTCAGTTGACGTCAACTCCGCCCGTGCCACTAAAGGCTCCGACATCGAACAGACGGCCCTCAATACCAACCTGGAGGCCGCCGACGAAGTGGCCCGCCAACTGCGCTTGCGCGACTTAGGCGGCCTGATCGTGATCGACTTCATCGACATGGAAAGCCAACGCAACCAGCGGGAAGTGGAAAACCGCTTGCGCGAAGCCCTGCACTTCGACCGTGCACGGGTGCAAATGGGTAAGATTTCCCGCTTCGGCCTGCTGGAACTGTCCCGTCAACGCCTCCAACCTAGCCTGGGCGAGACCAGCCACATCTCCTGCCCGCGCTGCCACGGCACCGGCCACATTCGTGGCATCGAGTCCTCCGCCCTGCACATCCTGCGCATCATTCAGGAAGAGGCGATGAAGGAAAACACCTACGCCATCCACGCCCAGGTTCCGGTGGACGTCGCCACTTTCCTGCTCAACGAGAAGCGCGGCGACATCCACAACATCGAAGCCCGCCTGAAGGTCAGCGTGTTGCTGATCCCCAACATCCACTTGGAGACGCCCCACTACACCGTTGCCCGCCTGCGCCGCGACGATGTCGCTCAACCGGAATTCAACCAGCCCAGCTACAGGATGGTGGATGCCCCGGTAGCCGAAGAAGCGGTGAAAGCGGAAGGCGGCGAAGCCAAGCCTCAGCGCGCCCAAGCCGCTGTGCAGGGCATTACCCCGGCACAACCGGCGCCGGTCGTGGTGGAGCCCTCCTCTACCTGGCTGACCAAAATCAAAGGCTGGTTCCAGAAGCTGGGCACGCCCAAGGAAGAAACCCCGCCGCCGCGCAAGCGCCCTGTCCGTCAAGAACAGCGTCGCCGCGAGGGCGGCCGGGATAGCGGACGCGAAGGACGCGGTCGTGACCGGGGAGAGCGCGGAGAAAGCCGTGGCGAAAACCGCCAGCAATCCCAGCGCCCGCCACGTCAGGAGCGTCCAGAACGCCAAGAGCGCCCCGCTCAACAAGCCAAGAAAGAGTCCGTGGAGCAAGCCGCCAGGCAGGCTCAGCCCGCCGCCTCGACAAGGCCAGAGACCGCCGAGGGGAGCGAAAACCGCCGCCGCCGCAATCGCGGCGGACGCCGTGGCGAGCGCCGCGAAGAAGGAACCGTGTCGGCAACCCCTGCCATTCAGGCTGAAGTACCCTCCGGGGTTGTTGCCGCGCCTCTTCCCGTAGTCGTGGAGCCGGTTCATGCTGAGCTTGCCGCCGCTCCCCAGGTGAGCATTGCGGAACCGGCGCCTGCTGAGTCCAAACAGGAACCGGTTCAAGAAATCAAGCCGGCCAGCGAAGCGGTAGCCGTGGAAGCGACATTGGAAAAATCGCCCCCCCTGGGTCAAATAGACGAGGGCAAGCCAGCCAAGGCCGAAACAGCGGAAGAGGATAAACCCCGCCGCCGCCGCCGCTCTCCCCAGGAAGTCGCTCCAAAACCTGCACCTGCACCGGCCAGCGATTTGGTGATGATCGAAACCCGGCCCGAGGCTCTTCAGGCCATCGAAAGCCATGCCGAGCCCGAGCCAGCCCCGCCGATACGCAGCAATGCCCCACGTCCTTGGCAAGTGCAGCAGGATGTGCCCAGCGAACCCCTGGTCATGGTGGAAACCAAAAAAGAAGCCTGATCGGGCTTCCAGACAACAAAAAAGGCGAGGAATCCTCGCCTTTTTTGTTGGAATAAGCACTCGGGGGCTATTTCTCCTGATCGGCCAACGCCGCCAGCAACCCTTTAGAAGCGTCCTCCACGAGGTCCAGGACATGCTCGAAACCCTGGGCGCCGCCGAAGTAAGGGTCGGGCACTTCCCGGAGGCCAAAGTTGTGGCTGTACTCCAGGAACAGCTTCACCTTAGATCGGTATTCCGGCGCGCAAAGGCGATGAAGATTGGCGAGATTTTCCCGGTCCATGGCCAGAATCAGGTCGAACTCCTCGAAATCCTTCCGGCTCACCTGCCGTCCACGCAGCGGACTTAAATCGTAGCCCCGCTTCGCCGCCGCCTGCTGGGCCCGCAAATCGGGCTCTTTACCGATATGATAATCATGGGTACCGGCAGAATCGATATGGAACGCCCCCCCCATTCCCTCCTGCTCCACTACGCGGCGGAACACGCCCTCCGCGGTGGGAGAACGGCAGATGTTGCCCATGCAGACAAACAATATCTTAGTCTTCGTCATGTAACTCCACTCCGTAAAACTTCTGCTTCAACTCTTTCAGCTTGTCCCTGAGCTGGGCGGCCTGCTCGAATTCCAGATTCTTGGCCGCCGCCAGCATTTCCTTCTCGATTCGTTTTATTTCCTTGACCAGTTGCTTTTCGGTCATGTGCTCATAGGCGGCGCGTTCCTGGGCGGCCTTGAGCTCCTGCTTGGCCTCGTCCGGACTGTAAACGCCGTCGATAATGTCCTTGATGCGTTTGGATACGCTCTTGGGTGTAATGCCATGGGCTTCGTTATAGGCGATTTGTTTGGTCCGGCGGCGATCGGTTTCGTCGATGGCCCGGCGCATGGAGTTGGTAATCTTGTCGGCATAGAGGATGGCGGTACCATGAAGGTGCCGCGCCGCCCGACCGATGGTCTGGATCAGGGAACGCTCGGAGCGCAGGAAGCCCTCCTTGTCCGCATCCAAGATGGCAACAAGCGAAACCTCTGGTATATCAATGCCTTCCCTCAGTAAATTAATGCCAACCAGTACGTCGAACACCCCCAGGCGCAGGTCGCGGATAATTTCCACCCGCTCCACGGTGTCGATATCCGAGTGCAAGTAGCGCACCTTGACGCCATGCTCCGCCAAATAATCGGTCAAATCCTCCGCCATGCGCTTGGTCAAGGTAGTGACCAGCACCCGCTCGCCGTTGGCGATGCGCGCATTGGCCTCGGATAGCAGGTCATCCACCTGGGTCGTCACCGGGCGGATTTCCACCAGGGGATCCACCAAGCCCGTGGGACGCACTACCTGTTCCACCACCTGCCCGGCGTGCTCGGTTTCATAATTCGCCGGCGTGGCGGAAACGAACACGGTCTGACGCATCATGCCCTCGAATTCCTCGAATTTGAGGGGCCGGTTGTCCATCGCCGACGGCAAACGGAAACCGTAATTGACCAAGTTTTCCTTGCGTGCCCGATCGCCCTTGTACATTCCGCCCACTTGGGTCACGGTGACATGGGATTCGTCGATGATCATCAGCGCGTTGGATGGCAGGTAGTCGATCAGCGTCGGCGGCGGCTCCCCCGGTTTGCGCCCGGAAAGATGGCGGGAATAGTTTTCGATGCCCTTGCAGAATCCCAGCTCGTTGAGCATTTCCAGGTCGAAGCGGGTGCGCTGCTCGATACGCTGGGCTTCCACCAGTTTTTTTTCCTGGGTAAAGAATGCCACCCGTTGCCTCAACTCTTCCTTGATGTTCTCCATGGCCCGCAACACGGTGCTGCGCGGCGTCACGTAATGACTTGAAGGATACACTGTAAATCGCTGTATTTTTTGCAGAATATGTCCGGTTAACGGATCGAACAGGGACAGCAGTTCCACTTCGTCGTCGAACAAGGTGATACGCAGGGCATGCTCCGAGTTTTCCGCCGGAAAGACGTCGATCACGTCTCCCCGCACGCGGAAAGTGCCGCGATGGAAGTCCAGCTCGTTGCGCTCGTACTGCATTTCCGACAAACGCTTGATGATGTCCCGCTGCCCCGTCCGGTCACCCATGCGCAGGTGCAGGATCATGTTGTGGTAGTCGTCCTTATCGCCAATACCATAGATACAGGAGACTGTCGCCACGATCACACTGTCCTTCCGCTCCAGCAAGGATTTGGTGGCCGAAAGCCGCATCTGCTCGATGTGCTCGTTGATGCTGGAATCCTTCTCGATGAACAAATCCCGTGACGGCACATAGGCTTCCGGCTGATAGTAGTCGTAGTAGGAAACGAAATACTCCACGGCGTTCTCGGGGAAAAATTCCCGCATTTCCGCATACAACTGGGCCGCCAGGGTCTTGTTGGGAGCCATGATCAGCGCCGGCCGGCCAAGGCGGGCAATGACATTGGCCATGGTGTAGGTTTTGCCCGACCCGGTTACCCCCAGCAGGGTCTGGAACGACAATCCGCTTTCGATCCCCTCCACCAATTGGGCGATAGCCGTTGGCTGGTCCCCGGCGGGTTCGAAAGGCTGATGCAGACGGAAGGGGCTATTGGGAAAAGTGACGACCACGAGTAGAATTACAGCTTTTTGACAGACTGGAATTTTACCACGCGCGGCCAGCCAAATCCGCGCGTTGGCATGAAGGAATCAAGGAAGGCATCTTGGAACTCTCCCACCGCGTTCAAGCCATCAAGGAATCCCCTACCCTCGCCGTTACCGCCCGAGCCGCAAAACTGAAAGCCGCGGGCAAGGACATCATCGGCCTCGGCGCCGGCGAGCCCGATTTCGATACGCCCCAGCACATCAAGGATGCCGCGAAAAAAGCCATCGACGACGGCTTTACCAAATACACCCCCGTGGCTGGTATTCCCGGCCTGAAGGACGCCATTGGCGCCAAATTGAAGCGTGACAACGACTTGGACTACACTGCCAAGGAAATCATTGTCGGCGCCGGCGGCAAGCAGTGCATTTTCAACCTGGCCTTGGCGGTGCTGAACCCCGGCGACGAAGTGGTGGTTCCCGCGCCTTACTGGGTGTCCTACTCGGACATCGCCATGGTGGCCGAGGCCAAACCGGTCATCGTCAACTGCGGCATCGAACAAGGCTTCAAGATCACCCCCGTGCAACTGGAGGAGGCCATCACGGCCAAGACCAAGCTGTTCATGATCAACAGCCCCTCCAACCCCACCGGGGCGGTATACAACCTAAACGAACTCAAGGCCCTGGGCGAAGTGCTGAAGAAGCACCCCCATGTGCTGGTGGCCACCGACGACATGTACGAACATGTCAACCTGTCCGGAGAAAAGTTCGTCAACATCCTCAACGCGACGCCAGAACTGAAAAATCGCTGTGTTGTGCTGAATGGCGTTTCCAAGGCCTACTCCATGACCGGCTGGCGTATCGGCTACGCTGCCGGCCCGGAAAAAATCATCAAGGCGATGGAGATTCTTCAATCCCAATCCACCTCCAATCCTACCTCCATCTCCCAGGTGGCTGCCCAAGCCGCGCTGGATGGCGATCAGTCCTGTATCGAACCGATGGTAAAGGCTTTTCGTGAACGCCACGAATTCGTGGTCCGCCGTTTTAATGAAATCAAAGGCCTGAAGTGCATCAAGGCCGGGGGAGCTTTCTATGCCTTCCCGGACGCGCGGGAAGCCATCAACGACCTCCACCTGCGCGGCATACTCCCTGAGGCCACCGACTTGGCTTTATCGGAATACTTGCTGGAGAAAGTCGGGGTTGCCGTCGTGCCCGGCTCCGCTTTCGGGGCTGCCGGCTATTTCCGTATTTCCTTCGCCACCTCAATGAAGAATCTGGAAATCGCCCTGGACCGCATCCAGAAGGCCCTTGCCTGACCTTCTTACCACCGCTGCAAAACGGGCGCCTTTGGCGCCCGTTTTTATTTTCCCATCTATTAAAAACAATATCTTATAAAAACTTGCAATTATCTGATCCTTTCCTACTATGTATGCATAACATAAAAATTTTCGATGAGAGGAATAATGCCAGTGTAACCAGCAGCAGGAGGATGACCCATGACGAGCGCCTTTATCCAGACAGAAGCTTTCATCTACCGCTTCCGTAAGGCTATCCCCCCCGAATGTGAAACTGCACGCTCCATAGATCGCAACGATTCGTGGAGCAAAATTGCGGAATACGCAAGAGGAGATGGCTTTAAAGAGCTCGCAGAGGCTCTTGAAATTTCAAGAAATCATCTTACAGCGAAAACCCAGGTTAGTCGGTATAGCAACCAGCATTACACCACTATGTAGCAGGTGGTCAGAGATAAGAAAACGGCCGGATTACCGGCCGTTTTCTTTGCTGGCTTTACCCTTCCCTTCATCCTCGTCCACATCCAACGGCCACAACTGATGCGCATCCAACAACAGCCGATAGCGGCTTTCCGCCGCGTCCACTTGGGCCAGCACGGCGACCAAGCCCGCCTCCAAAGCCTGACGCCGGGCTGTCAATACTTCCGGCAGTCCTGCCTCTCCCAGGGAGTAGGCACGGAACATCAGGTCGGCATTGGCCTGCATTTTATCCGCCACCTGCCGCATCTTTTGCCACGTATCGTAGGCAGAACTCGCGGTGGCATAGGCCATCGTCGCTTCCACCTCGACCTTGCGCATAACGCCGGCCTCACGATGGGCAGCCATTTCCGCCTGGGCGGCAGAGCCCTGGGCCACGGCCGCACGGCCGGAGCCAGGCAGGGGAATCGTCAAGTTCAAACCGACAATTTTCTCCGTCCCGTCCCGCTCCGAGGCGTAGCGAAGCCCCACGGTAGGGTCTGGCGCCCGGTCCGCCGCCGAGCGTGATGCCTGAAGTTGCCAACGGCGCGTTTCGGCTCGCGCCACGCCCAACTCATGATTGTGGCGCAGGATTTCCTCGCGCCAATAGGCGGGTGATTCCGACAACGGGGCAGGAAGGGCCAAAACCGGATTGGCCGGCGGGGAAATACCGCCAAAGCGCGACGTCAACGTCGTGGAAGCCATCCGCTCCCTCAACGTGGCTTGGCCGAGAGCCGCTTCCGCCTGAGCCAGAGCTGCCTCCGCCAGCATGGCCTCAAGCCGCGCAGCATCCCCTGCCCTGACCCGCTTGTTTACCGTGTCCAGTTGCCGACTCAAAGCCTCTACCTGCCCCTGCCATTGGGCGGCCTGGAAGTGCTCTCGGTACCATGCGAACCACAGGGACAGCAGGGAACGTCCTGCCTCGTGCAAGGCATCGCCGTACATCCATTGCGACACCTCCACCCCCTGCTTACCCAGTGCCTCGTCCAGGGAGGCCTTACCAGGCAGGCGGAATGGCCGCTCCACGTTCATCTCCCATTCCTTATAGCGCTGATTCAGCGCAGTTTCGGTCCGCCGCTGGGAGCCCAACCGGACGTTGTACTCATAACTGCCCGCCTCCAACCGGGAGCGGTTGGCCTCTTCCACCTTGATGCCGGACTTGGCGGCCAATACCGCCGGATAGCTCTCCATGGCCTGGACCACCATCGGCAGCGGCGGCAAGTCGGGGTATTCCCGAAAACTCTCCGCACCGGCGGGCAGGCTTGCCAGGGCCGCCAGAATACCGGCATAAATACACCACTTCATAAAAAACTCCCGAATTCCGTTACCGGGCAAAGCCAGTACACGATGTCCGTATTGCCTAACTCCTGTTTCAGGTAAGCCAGCAAAGCGGTTGCGGCGCCATCGTTCAACACCACCTTCATTTGCACCCGGCGTGCCCGCCCACGCACTTTCTCCCCCATGCTCTGCAACTTGGTATTGCGCCCGTGGCCCTCCACGTCACTGGTCGTAAAGCCGCTGACCAGTTCGTGCTGTTTCAACATCAATGCAACGATCTGTTCTTCGATGGCCTTGGGAAAAATCAACGTCAGTAAACAATTCATCGTATTCATTGGCGAATCCCTTTGTTGTCAATGCCATAACGACGGTAGAGGATAGGCAGCAATACCAGGGTGAGGAGCGTGGATGTCACTAGGCCGCCGATTACCACGATGGCCAGGGGCTTCTGGATTTCCGACCCCGGCCCGGTAGCGAGCAGCATTGGCACCAGTCCGAAAGCGGCGATGCTGGCCGTCATCAGCACAGGACGCAGGCGACGCTTGGCCCCCACCACGACCAATTCTTCTACCGCCATGCCTTGGGCGTGGAGCTGGTTGAAATAGCTCACCATCACCACCCCGTTCAGGATGGCGATACCCAACAGGGCAATGAAGCCCACCGAGGCCGGAACCGACAGGTATTCGCCGGACAGGCCGAGAGCCAGCACGCCGCCGATTAGCGCGAAAGGCACGTTGGACATCACCAGCACCGCCTGGCGGATGGAGCCGAAGGTGGCGAACAGCAATAAAAATATCAACCCCAGGGCAATGGGCACCACCACGGCAAGGCGTGCCGCCGCCCGCTGCTGGTTCTCGAACTGACCGCCCCATACCGTGCGGTAGCCCTCGGGCATTTTTACTTTGGCGGTTGCGGCCTGCTTGGCTTCGTCCACGAAGCTCACCAGATCGCGGCCACGCACGTTGGCTTGAACTACCACCATGCGCTGGGCATTCTCCCGGTCGATCTTCACCGGGCCGTCCACCCGTTCCAGTTTTGCCACGGCGGCCAGGGGAATGGATTCACCACTGGGCAGGGTCAGGCGAAGTCCCCTAAAGAGGGCGGGGGATAGGCGCACTCCCTCGCTCCCGCGCAGCAACAAGGGGGTACGTCTCCCCCCCTCTACCACGATGCCCAACGGACGCCCCTCCACCTGGGTACGCAAATCGTTTTCGATGCTGTCCACGTCCAGGCCCAAGCGCCCCGCCGTTAAACGGTCAATGGCCACGCGCAGGTATTGCACACCTTCGTTCTTGACCGTATAGACATCCTCGCTGCCCTTGATGGATTTCAGGACTTCCACGTACTGCTCGGCAAGCCTGTTGAGGGTAGACAAATCGCTGCCGAAAATCTTGATCGCCACATCACCGCGCACACCGAGAATCATCTCCGCCACCCGCATCTCGATGGGCTGGGTGAAGCTGTAGGATATCCCCGGAAATTCCTCCATCACGGTGCGCAACTGGTCGGTCAACCAGGCCTTGTCACTTTTTCGCCATTCCTCCCGCGGCTTCAGCACCAGGAAGGTATCGGTCTGGTTCAGCCCCATGGGGTCCAGCCCCAGTTCATCGGACCCCACACGGGCCACGATGCCTTTCACTTCGGGAACCTTGGCCAGGATGGCTTGCTGGATGCGCAAGTCCATGTCCGCCGACTGCTCCAGGCTGATAGAGGGAAGCTTCTCCAGGCCGATGATGATGTCTCCCTCGTCCATGGTGGGCATGAAGGTCTTGCCGATCAGGCTATACGCCAGGGCGGCCAACACCAATCCCCCCAGGGCGGCCAGCACCACTTTTTTCGAATTGGCCAGGGCCCAATCCAGTACCGGCGCGTACAGCGTATTTACCTTGCGCACCAGCCACGGCTCCTGGTGCGCCCCCTTCTTAAGCAGCAAGGATGAAATCACCGGGATCACCGTCAACGCCAGCACCAGGGAACCGGAGAGGGCAAAGATGATCGTCAGAGCCACGGGAATGAACAGCTTGCCTTCCAACCCCTGCAAGGTCAGCAGCGGCAGGAACACGATAACGATGATGACGATGCCCGACACCACCGGCATGGCGACTTCCCGCACCGCCCGGTATATCACGTTGAGATGTGGCAGTTTCGTCCCGCTGCCGGCTTCGCGGGCGAGGTAAGATTCGACGTTCTCCACCACCACCACCGCCGCATCCACCAGCATGCCGATAGCGATGGCCAGCCCCCCCAGGCTCATCAGGTTGGCCGACATGCCGAAATAATTCATCAGGATGAACGTGACCAGGGCCGCCAGGGGCAAGGTAATCGCCACCACCAGGGCCGCCCGCAGGTTGCCGAGAAAGAGCAGCAGCAACGCCACCACCAGCACAATGGCCTCGATCAATGCCTTGGAAACCGTGCCCACCGCCCGCTTCACCAAGCTTCCCCGGTCATAGAACACCCTTACCTCCACCCCTTTGGGCAGGGCCGGGGCCAGTTCCTTGAGCTTGGCGCGGACCCCGTCCACCACCTGCTGGGCATTGGCGCCGCGCAGGCCGAGCACCAACCCCTCCACGGCTTCTCCCTGGCCATCGCGGGTCACCGTCCCGTAACGGGTCAGATTGCCGATCTTGACCTCCGCCACGTCGCCGACCCGTATCGGGGAACCGCCACGGCTGGTGATGACGATAGCCTTCACGTCGTCCACGCTGCGGATGCTGCCCTCGGAACGTACCAGCAGGGTTTCTTCCCCCTCCTGCAAGCGCCCGGCGCCATCGTTGCGATTGTTCATTTCCAGGGCTTGTTGCAACAAGGCCAGGTTGACGCCCCGTGCCTCCATGGCGGTATTGTCCGGGACGACTTCGAAGGCGCGCACCAATCCCCCGAGGGAATTCACGTCCGCCACCCCAGGCAGAGTGCGCAGGGCCGGGCGAATCACCCAGTCGAGCAGGCTGCGCCGCTCCATCAAGGACAGATTGCCTCCCTCAATGGTGAACATGAACATTTCCCCCAAAGGGGTGGTGATCGGCGCCAAGCCGCCGTTTAACCCCGGAGGCAGATCCTTGAGGATGTTGTTGAGGCGTTCGGATACCTGCTGCCGCGCCCAGTAAATATCGGTGCCGTCCTGGAAGTCGATGGTGATATCGGCGATGGCGTACTTGGACACCGAGCGCAGGTTCTTCTGGTTGGGTATCCCCAGCATCTCCAGCTCAATGGGGGCCGTGATGCGGGTTTCCACCTCTTCCGGCGTCATGCCCGGCGCCTTCATGATGATCTTCACTTGGGTGGAGGAGACATCGGGAAAGGCATCGATCGGCAGCTTCTGGTAGGAGTAGACACCGCCCCCGATCAGCAGCAGCGTCAACAGCAACATCAACAGCCGCTGGGTAAGGGAGAACTCGATCAATCGGGCAAGCATCACTCACCCCCGCCCAAGCCCATCCAGGAGGCCTTGAGGGAAGATACCCCGCGCACGGCATAGCGTTCGTCGCCCCGCAGCGGGCCTTGGACGATGGCGAAGTCGGAAACCTCTCCCAACACCTTTACTTCCATGGGCAGGAAGCCGTCCTTGTTCTGGATGAACAAGTAAACCTTCCCCTGGTTACGCGCCAGGGCGGCGGTAGGCACCCGCCATTGCTTCACTGTCCCTGCCTGGGCGCTGACCAGCGCGTCCACATACTGGCCGGCACGAAGATTCTCCGCCCCTTGGGTAATCTCGGCACGAAGGGTGACGGTCTGGTTGGCGGCGCTGACGCTGCGCCCCACGGACAGTACCTTGCCGCTCGCCCCATAAGCGGGGATAGCCACCGCCGCGCCCGCCGCCACTCCAGCAACAGAGGCCGGTACCGCCTGAATTTCCAGCCACAAGGGGGACAGCTTCGCCACCTTGTAGAGAGGAACCGAAGCCTCGGTGCGCTGGCCTGCCACCACCGACTGCTCGATGACGGTGCCATCAATGGGGGACGCCAGTTCCAGGCTGCCGGAAAGTTGTCCACTGGTTTGCAGCTTGCGGATGGCGGCATCAGACATGCCGTACAGCTTCAGGGTTTGCCGCCACTGGCCGTAGGCGGCATTGGCCTGGACCGCCGCACCGCGAGTATTGAGGTAACGCCCCTCGGCGATGATGCCCTCCTGGTACAACTGGGCGTCCCGTTTCAGGCTCTGGTCCGCCAGCCCCGACTGGGTTGCCGCGCCGAGAAACTCCCGCTGAGCCTCGACAATGGCCGGGCTTTGCAACCGGGCCATGGCTTGGCCTTTCTTCACCGGCTGGTTCACCGATACCAACAGCGACTCCACCAGGGCGGCAACGGGGACGCTCACCACTTGCAACTGGCCGTTGGGCACGATCACCTGGGCCGGGAAGGCGATACCCTCACCCCCCGTCGTCATGGCAAGCGATTGGGTCTGGATACCAAGTTTTTTTGCCTGTTCCGGGGTGACGCGAATTTCCTCTCCCCCCCAGGTCAGCCAGGGAATCAAGGCCAAAAATAGTGCAACCGCCCAGCGGCGTTGTCCTGCCAACAACTTCATGAACCTCTCCTTGCCATAGCGGTATGGCCTTCTCTGGCGCCGCACCGCGAAGATAATAGGTAATCGGGCTTAAGAAAGGCTTAAGGGAGGAGCGAGAACGTGAGGAAGACGGCAAGCGTCGCGGAAAAGACGAGGCGGCTGCCGGAACCGCCTGGCCGGTACGACAGCCGGCAGCAGCCAGAGAAAAAGCGCGGCGGGAAGGACGGACAAAACCGTCCCGCTATCTTTAAGGCTATTCTCGATGCCCACCGAAGGGGCTTCGTAAGCGCTAAGACTTTGGAAATGCGGGCCTAGGTCGCCCTCTCCCGCATCCGGCCCCGGCAGATCGTGGATATGCACCCCCACCGCCGTGGAAGCTCCGGAATAATGGGCGTGCAACAACGGCGCCAGACATTGCAGAACGGCGAGAAACAGCAGGACGGCGAAGGAAATCCGACGGAACATGTAGGGAATTCTAGTGCGCTCCCGGCAACAATACAAATGCCGGTGTCACAGCGCCTCGGCGATGGCGGCGAAAACCCCCTCGAACATGGCGTCGGTCAGACGGCGGGTCTGGGTGTTATAGCGGCTGCAATGGTAGCTGGAGAATAGCATGCGCCCCTTTGGCAAGCCGTAAACCGCTCCGTGGGCGAAAGGATGGTCTTTCTTTTTCAGCCCCAGGGCCCCCAACACGGCCTGGTGGGCGATATTGCCCAGGGCTAGGATGGCCCTCCCCTCCCCCAAGGCATCCAGTTCCTGGCGCAAGAAGCCGTTGCACATTTTGATTTCGCTCGTTTCCGGCTTGTTCTGCGGCGGCAGGCATTTCACCGCGTTGGTGATGCGGCAGCCACTGAGGCGCAAGGCGTCGTCGGCGCTGACCGATTCGGGTAGAGAAGCGAAGCCGAATTTGTACAGGGTACGGTAGAGGAGGATGCCGGCATAATCGCCGGTGAAAGGTCTGCCGGTACGGTTGGCGCCGTGCATGCCGGGAGCCAAGCCGACGATCAGCAGGCGCGGATCGTCATCGCCGAAGGAGGGAACCGGCTTGGCGTAGTAAGCCGGATTCTCCGTTTTAACCTCGTCGAGGAAGTTCGACAAGCGCGGACAAAGGTGGCAGTCGGTGGAAAAAGTGTCGCTCATGGTCCTCTTGCTC
>JAGUYQ010000141.1 GCA_020061285.1 Betaproteobacteria bacterium | reverse complement strand
AGGGCGGTATAGCCTTCCGGGGTCTGCCGGTTGAGGTCGGCGCCATTATCGACCAGCACCTGGGCGGCGCCATCCCAGCAATTCATGGTGGCGTAAAGCAGGGCGTCGGCACCCCCCTGCTTGAGGCTGGCGCCGTATTTCAGCAGCACCCGCACCGTCGCGTCATGGCCGCGGTAAGCCGCCGCCAGCAGGGGAGTCTCCCCCTTGGCATTGGCCGCCCCCACCTTGGCGCCGCGCTGGAGCAGCAGCTCCGCCGTAGCGGGGAAGCCCTCCCGTGCCGACAACAGCAACAGGGAATTGCCCTCCCTGTCGGTGGCATTGGGGCTGACACCCGCCGTCAGGGCAAGCCGAAGCTTGTCCACCTGACCCGTCTTCGCCGCCTCCACCGCCTGGTCCTGGGCGGCGGAGAGCCGGGCCACCATCCGTGCCGCGTCGGTATTCTGGCTTTCCTTGCCCCAATCCGACGCCGTCTTGCCGTCGTCGTTCTTGAGGAGGGGATTGGCCCCCGCCTTGAGCAGCAGGTTCACCAACTCCACCGATCCGCTCTTGGCCGCCAACATCAGCGGGGTAGTGCCATTGTCCGCACACTCGTTGGGATCGGCGCCACGGGCGAGAAGCAGTTGCGCCATATCGGCCTGTCCACCAAAAGCGGCGTAAAGCAGCGGCGTCCAGCCCTTCTGCTTGATGGCCGCCCCCTTGTCCAGCAGATACAGCGCGATTTCCCGCTGTCCCTTGAACACCGCCAGCATCAGTGCGGATTCGCCGAAGCGGTTGCGCTGGTTCACCTGGGCACCCGCGTCCACCAAGGCGCGGACGATGTCCCCATGGCCTTCGCGGGCGGCCTGGATCAGCAGGCTGTTGCCGTCGGCGTCGGTGGAGTTGGCATCGAAGCCACGGCCCAGGAGTTCATGAACCACGTCGATATTGCCGGTATTGATCGCTTGGTGCATGTCATCCAGCAGGTCGGCCCGAGCGACGCCGGCAACCAGCGCCAGGAGCGCCAGGAGCATGGCCACGTAGCGTTTCACGCCGCCGCCCCGCTGAAGAGACGGAAAAAATTCTCCGAGGTGACGCGCCCCACTTCCTTCACGCTGGTGCCGTGAAGGCGGGCGATTTCCTCCGCCACGTGGCGCACGTAGGCGGGCTGGTTGGTCTTGCCGCGATGGGGAACCGGCGCCAGGTAGGGGGAATCGGTTTCCACCAGCATGCGTTCGAGGGGAACCCGCCGCGCCACGTCCCGCAGGGCATCGGCGCTACGGAAGGTGATGATGCCGGAGAAGGAGATATAAAAATTCAGGTCCAAGGCCCCCTTGGCCACCTCCCAGCTTTCGGTGAAGCAGTGCATCACCCCGCCCGTCTCGGCAGCACCCTCCTCCGCCATGATGGAAAGAGTATCCGCCGCCGCTTCCCGTGTATGGACGATCAGGGGCTTGCCGCTGCGGCGGGCGGCGCGGATATGGTTGCGGAAGCGCTGTTTCTGCCATTCCGGTTGCCCCTTGATGCGGAAATAGTCGAGGCCGGTTTCGCCGATGGCCACCACCTTGGGATGCCGGGCCAGTTCAGTCAACCGCTCGATGCTGGGTTCCTCCACCTCCTCGTAATCGGGATGCACCCCCACCGAGGCGAACAGGTTGCCGTGCCGTTCCGCCAATTCCAGCACTCCCGGCAATTGCTCCAGGTTCACCGCCACGCACAGGGCGTGGGTGACACCGTTGGAGGCCATGGCGGCAAGCACCTCGTCCAGCTTGCCGGCGAGGTCGGGAAAATCGAGATGACAGTGGGAATCAACCAACATGGAATAAACAGGGAATCCGAAAAGGAAAAAGTAAGACTTACATGGTGTGGGTCGGCCGGGTGGACTTCAACGTCCCCCCCAGCAACCCTTCGATCTTGTTGCGCGCCACGGCGCCGCCCTCGTCGGCGGCGAACTGGATGCCGATACCCTGGGTCTTGTTGCCCTGGGCGCCCGCCGGGGTAATCCACACCACCTTGCCGGCGACGGGAATCTTGTTCGGGTCTTCCATCAGGCTGAGCAGCACGAACACCTCGTCGCCCAGGCCATAGGATTTGGTGGTGGGAATGAACAGCCCTCCCCCCTTGAGGAACGGCATGTACGCCGCATACAGGGCGGCCCGCTCGCGGATGCTGAGGGAAAGCACACCGGGGCGCTGGGGTTGGATTTTCGGGCTGCTGTCGTCCATCAGGCGGAGCGTATCAGGTTACGGTAGGAAAATAATAGCTGTTCCAGCAGCAACTGTGAATTCAGCGGATGGCCGACGGTCTGCCGCACGGCGGTCAGTTCGCGGTGGAAATCCAGCACCGCCCCCAGGGCCATCCCCGTGGACAGGCGCCGCAGCGCGGCGTCGAAATCCGCTTGGTAGCGCAGGCGACCGCCGAGGCGCAGGCTGACCAGGTCGTAAACCCATTTTTGCAGCCACCCCACCACTTCCCCCAGATCGGCCCCCTTGAGGGATTCCGCCATGCCGATGGGATCCACCTTGGCGGGGTCGGCGATCCCCGCCAGAAACGCCCGCCGCCTCGCCT